>DATMXF010000165.1:0-15458 GCA_035561835.1 Patescibacteria group bacterium | reverse complement strand
GGGGACGAAGGCGACCTTCGCATTCGCCGCGTGGAGGACCTTCGTGATCGCCGCGGTCAGGGTGGTCTTGCCGTGGTCGATGTGCCCGATGGTCCCGATATTCATGTGTTCTTTCGTCCGCTCGAACTTCGCCTTGGCCATGAACCGCTCCTTTAGAAACGAAACTAAGTCCGACTACCGTCCGCCGGGCCGCCCGCCCATACGGGCCACAATCTCCTCTGCAATACTGGCTGGGACAGGCTCGTACCGCGAGAACTGCATCGAATGGGCAGCCCGTCCCTGAGTGGCTGAACGCAGGTCGGTGGCGTACCCGAACATCTCGGATAGCGGCACATCCGCTTGAACGACCTGGGAGGCCTGCCTGGCCTCAATCCCAGTGACCCGACCGCGACGCGAATTCAAATTACCGATGACGTCCCCAAGAAAATCCTCGGGCGTTGAGACATCGACCTGCATGATCGGTTCCAGCAGTACCGGCTTTCCACGGATGGCCGCCGCTTTGAACGCCATTGAACCGGCGATCTTGAACGACATCTCGGAGGAGTCTACTTCATGATACGACCCGTCGAAGAGGGTGACCTTCACATCGATGACCGGGTAACCGGCCACGACCCCGGTATGTAACGCCTCCTTGATTCCCTTCTCCACCGCTGAAATATATTCTTTGGGCACCACGCCACCCACAATCTTGTTCACAAACTCGAATCCCGATCGAGCAGCGGCGGGCTCCAACTTGATCCAGACGTGTCCGTACTGTCCGCGTCCGCCGGTCTGTCGCACATACCGGCCCTCAGCCTCCGCCAAAACCGTCACGGTTTCACGATAGGCCACCTGAGGTTTACCGACATTCGCCTCCACACGAAACTCCCGCAGGAGCCTGTCGACGATGATCTCAAGATGCAGCTCGCCCATCCCGGAGATAATCGTCTGGCCGGTCTCTTCGTCCGTGCTGGCGCGAAAGGTCGGATCCTCATTGGCCAACGCGGCAAGCCCTGCCGCCAGCCGATCCTGCCCCTCTTTCGTCTTCGGCTCAATGGCCACAGAGATCACGGGCTCTGGAAACTCGATCGACTCCAGGATGATCTGGTTGACCTCGTCACACAGGGTATCTCCTGTCCTGGCGCCCTTGAGTCCCACAGCGGCCGCAATGTCGCCGGCAGAGACCTCTTTGATGTCCTCGCGTTTGTTCGCATGCATTTGTAGCAGTCGTCCGATCCGCTCACGGGTACCGCGCGTAGGGTTGTACACCTGGCTGCCGGAGCTCAGACTGCCTGAATAGACTCTGAAGAAGGCCAGTTGCCCCACATACGGATCCGTCATAATCTTAAACACTAATGCCGCGAAAGGTTCCTTCGGTTTAGGGATTCGTATGGCGGGTTTCCCTGTCGCCGTATCGAGACCCTCAATCGGCGGCAGATCGACCGGAGAGGGAAGGTAGTCGACAACCGCATCCAGTAACGGCTGCACCCCTTTGTTCTTGAACGAGGCGCCAGCCAGCACCGGGACCAACTGGAGCTTGAGTACGGCGCCGCGGATGGCGGCTTTAATCTCGTCTGGCCCAACCGCCAGACCATCCACATATCGAACAAGGAAGCCGTCGTCCACTTCAGCGATCGTCTCCAGCAACCGCTCGCGAGCCTCCTGGGCCATCGGGCGCATCTCCTCCGAAATCTCGTCCTCCCGGTAGCTCGCCCCCAGTGTCTCCTCGTCCCAGATCACCGCCTTCATCCGGATGAGGTCGACAATACCCTCAAAGTGATCCTCTTTGCCGATGGGAAGCTGCACAACCAGTGGAACGGCCCCAAGACGCTCGGTAATCATCCGAACACACAGATCAAAATTGGCCCCCATGCGATCCATCTTATTCACGAAGGCGATCCGAGGGACGCCATACTTATTCGCCTGACGCCATACCGTCTCCGACTGAGGTTCAACCCCGGCCACTGCGTCGAAGACCGCCACGGCCCCATCCAGCACCCGAAGCGACCGTTCAACCTCGACGGTGAAATCGACGTGTCCGGGCGTATCGATAATGTTGATTCGATGGTTCCGCCAAAAACAGGTGGTGGTGGCGGAGGTAATCGTAATCCCCCGCTCACGCTCCTGCTCCATCCAATCCATCTCAGTGGAACCCTCGTGAACCTCGCCGATCTTATAGGTCTTGCCGGTATAATACAGGATCCGCTCCGTAGTGGTAGTCTTGCCCGCATCGATGTGGGCCATGATCCCGATGTTCCGGACTGTCTCTATTGTGTATGTCTCAGCCATATCAGTATTCCAGAGTTTCGCGTTCCGAGTTCCGCATTCCGAGTTTCGGGCGGCGCATGCCAACTCGAAACTCCAGACGCGAAACTCGAAACTGGTGGTTACCAGCGATAATGGGCGAACGCCTTATTCGCTTCGGCCATCTTATGTGTATCTTCCTTCTTCTTGACCGAGCTGCCCCGATTGGCCGCCGCCTCCGTCAATTCAGCGGCTAACCGCTCTGCCATCGTCTTCTCTGTGCGCTTTCTTGAAAAGCCGATAATCCAACGGAACGCCAGCGACGTTCGGCGTTCCGCTCGGACCTCAACCGGCACCTGATAGGTCGCGCCACCCACTCGGCGTGATTTGACCTCAAGGATCGGTTTGACGTTGTCTACAGCCTGTTTGAACATCCGCAACGGATCGGTTTTTGCTCGATCCTCAATAATCTTCATCGACCCGTAGACAATCGATTCGGCCACACTCTTTTTGCCCTTGACCATCATGGAATTGATAAACTTCGCAACTATTCGGTTGTTATAGACGGGATCAGCAACAATCTCGCGTTTGTCGGCTACTTTTCGTCTTGGCATCAAGCATTCCCCGAAGAAATGGGTTCGACATACGATCAGAAAATTAAAATCGGCGCTTCAGGCAGGGCCCGTGAAGAGCCGATTGTCTCTTCAGTACCGAAGGTCGTTAGCCGGTCTTTGGTCTCTTTGCTCCATAAAGGGATCGAGCCTGTTTGCGGTCCTGGACACCTGCCGTATCGAGCGCGCCGCGAATCACATGATAGCGGACACCAGGCAGATCCTTCACGCGTCCTCCCCTGATCAGGACAATCGAATGCTCCTGCAAATTGTGACCAATCCCGGGAATATACGTGGTCACCTCGATCCCGTTACTGAGACGCACCCTGGTCACCTTCCGAAGGGCCGAGTTCGGCTTCTTTGGCGTGGTCGTGTAGACGCGAATACAGACCCCGCGTCGCTGCGGGCACCGCTGCAGCGCAGGCGTCTTAGCCTTCTTCACGGCCGCGGCGCGACCCTTACGAACTAGCTGGTGAATGGTGGGCACTGGCTCCTCCCTCTCTTAGGCAAACCTAGATATTATATAGACTCAATTGCCATTGTCAAGCTTTTTAATGACCACTTTCCTCGATTAATTATCAATTATTCAGTGGTGCATCCAGCTCATCTGAGTCTTCGTCGACAGCCACGGTCGTCCCGGTTAAGAGCTCCTTCGGCGCCGCCACCTCCGGAGTCGAGATCGTCGTCTCCCGATACCACCTCATCCCGGTGCCGGCCGGAATCAGCCGACCCATAATGACGTTCTCTTTCAGGCCACGCAATTCATCCCTTGCCCCATTGATGGCCGCTTCCGTCAAGACCTTCGTCGTTTCCTGAAACGAGGCGGCGGAGATGAAGCTGTCCGTCGAGAGTGACGCCTTCGTAATCCCCAGGAGAAGGGGTTTAGCGGTAGCCGGGGTCCCGCCTGAGGCCATGACCCGCTGGTTCTCTTCGAGGAAGACGGCCTTATCAACATGCTCGCCAACCAGAAAGTTAGCGTCGCCGCCCGCCTCAACCCGTACGCGCTTGAGCATCTGCCTCACGATCACCTCAATATGCTTATCGTTGATCTGAACCCCTTGGAGCCGGTAGACTTCCTGGATCTCATTCACCAGATACTTCTGCAGTTCCTGTTCGCCCAACACGTCCAGGATATCGTGGGGATTAATCGGGCCGTCCATGAACGCTTCACCGGCCTTGACTTCGTCTCCATCCAACACATTAATGTGCCTGCGTCGAGCAATCAAGTATTCTCTCAGGTCGCCGTGCTCATCTCTGACGGACAGTTTGCGCATACCCTTGACGATGCCGCCCAGTTCCACACGACCGTCGATCTCGGAGATAACAGCCGCATCTTTCGGCCTGCGCGCCTCGAATAGCTCGGCCACCCGTGGAAGACCACCCGTGATGTCCTTCGTTTTCATCGTCTCCCGTGGAATCTTCGAAATGCTGTCTCCTGCCGATACCATCTGCCCCTCGCTCACCATCAGATGAGCGCTGACAGGCAGCAGGCAGCGGAAGACCGTTGCGCCATGCTCGTCCTTAATCGAGATCCGGGGCTGCAAATCCTCCCGCCCGTGCTCCACTACGACGCGCTGGGATAGACCGGTTACCTCGTCTACTTCCTCCCGGATAGTCACCCCCTCTACGACATCCCGGAAGTGCACCAGTCCGCCATGTTCAGCCAGGATCGCACTGGTAAAGGGGTCCCACTCCATCAGGATCTGTCCCGCCTTCACCGTCGCGCCATCCTCCACTTTCAGATGACCGCCGTAGACCGCCGGGTAGCTTTCTTTCTTCCGTCCCTTCTCGTCCATGATGCTGATCACGCCATTGCGATTCATCACCACGTAATCGTTCTTCGCGGTCTTCACCGTACGCAGGCTCGTAAATCTGACAATCCCCGCCCCCTTACATTCGAGCGTACTCTGCTCGACGGCGCGACTCGCCGTACCCCCGATATGGAACGTCCGCATGGTCAACTGGGTTCCCGGCTCACCGATAGACTGCGCCGCCAGGACGCCGCACGCCTCTCCCAATTCCACCAGCCTGCCGGTAGCAAGATTACGGCCATAGCACTTAATGCAGATGCCGCGTCGCGCCTCACACGTCAGCACTGAGCGGATCTTCACCCTGTCAATACCGGCATTTTCAATCTTACTGGCCAATATCTCTACGATCTCCTGATTAGCCTCCACCAGAATTTCTCCCGTGAAGGGATCAAGGAGATCATCCAGGACTACCCGGCCGAGGATACGGTCACGCAGAGGCTGTATAATCTCGCCGCCCTCGATGAGTGGGGTGACCCATATTCCATTAGGCGTGCCGCAATCCACCTCGGTAACAATGACATCCTGCGCCACATCCACCAGGCGGCGCGTCAGATAACCGGAATCGGCCGTCTTCAACGCCGTATCCGCCAAACCCTTCCGGGCGCCGTGGGTTGAGATAAAGTACTGAAGAACCGTGAGGCCCTCCCGGAAGTTCGCAGTGATGGGGGTCTCGATGATCTCTCCGGAGGGTTTGGCCATCAAACCGCGCATGCCGGCCAACTGCCTGATCTGCTGCCGGCTGCCTCTCGCGCCGGAGTCGGCCATCATGAAGACCGGGTTAAATTCCCCCTTCTCCTCCGCCTCGATCTCTCGGAACATCTCATCAGACACACGTTCGGTCACGTGAGTCCAGATGTCGATAATCTTGTTGTAACGTTCGCCTTTGGTAATCAGACCATCCTGATACTCACGCTCGATCTTGACGATCTCCTTGTTGGCCTCGTCGATCAACTTGCCCTTCGTAGATGGAACGAGCATATCGTCAATGCCGATCGAGATGCCGGCAAGCGTCGCATATCTGAATCCGAGATCCTTCAGATTGTCCAGGAGTTTTACCGTTTCCGCATTCCCAAGGAGGTAGTAGCACTGCGCGATGAGACGGGTCAACTCCCGCCTGTTCATCTCCTGGTTAATGAATCGGAGTGTCTCTGGCAGGTGTTCATTGAAGATGCAGCGGCCGGGAGTGGCATCGATCAGCTCACCTCCAACGCGGACCTTAATCGCGGCCATCAGACTGACCTCATCGGCGTCATAGGCTGCCTTCACCTCGTCCATATCGGAGAATACATGCCCTTCGCCGGTCTCGCCGGCTCGGCTCCTGGTCAAATAGTAACAGCCCAGCACGATATCCTGGCTTGGCGCAGCGATGGGTAAACCGTTTGCCGGTGACAGAATATTATGGGGCGCCATCATCAGCACCGAGGCCTCGATCTGGGCTTCAGGCGACAGGGGCACATGGACGGCCATCTGGTCGCCATCGAAGTCGGCATTGAAAGCCGCGCAGACCAGGGGATGGATCTTGATCGCTTCCCCTTCCACCAGCACGGGTTCAAACGCCTGCACGCCCAACCGGTGCAGCGTCGGGGCGCGGTTCAGGAGGACCGGGTGCTCGCGGATCACCTCTTCCAGGGCGTCCCACACCTCAGGCTTGCTCTTTTCTACCAGCTTCTTGGCGCTCTTGATCGTGGTCACAACACCGTCTTTGAGGAGCTTCCTGAAGATGAAGGGTTTGAACAGTTCGAGCGCCATCTTCTTCGGTAAGCCGCACTGGTGCAACTTCAGTTCCGGCCCTACCACAATCACCGATCGTCCGGAGTAGTCCACTCTTTTTCCGAGCAAGTTCTGACGGAATCGCCCCTGCTTCCCCTTCAGCATTTCCGAAAGAGACTTGAGAGGACGATTGTTCTGTCCTTTCAACGCGCGGCCGCGACGACCATTATCGAACAGCGCGTCGACCGCCTCTTGCAGCATCCGCTTCTCATTTCGGATGATGATATCTGGCGCCCGGAGTTCAATAAGACGTCTCAGCCGGTTATTACGATTGATGACCCGCCGATAGAGATCGTTCAGGTCCGATGTCGCGAAACGCCCACCATCAAGGGGGACCAGCGGCCTAAGCTCAGGGGGTAGGACCGGAATCGCGTCCAGGATCATCCATTCGGGCTTATTGCCGGAATCAATGAAGGCCTCTACGATGCGTAACCGCTTGGTGATCTTCTTCCGGTTCTGTTGGGACGTCTCCTGGAGCATCTGCGCATGGAGACCTTCCGCGAGCTCGCGAAGATTCAGCCGCTTCAACAGATCCCGGATAGCCCCTGCGCCGATCCCCGCCTTGAAGCCTTCTCCGTACTCCTCATAGGCCTGACGGTACTGTTCCTCGGTCAGGAGCTGCTTCACGTCGAAAGACGTCTTACCTGGGTTCACGACGACATACGCTTCAAAATAGAGAACCTTCTCCAGGTCGCGGAGGGATATATCGAGAAGATAGCCGATCCGGCTGGGTACGCCTTTGTAGAACCAGACATGCACGACCGGGGAGACCAGCTCGATGTGACCCAGCCGCTGTCGTCGCGCCTTACTCCTGATCACCTCAACGCCACACTTGTCGCAGACAACCCCCTTATGCTTAATCCCCTTATACTTGCCGCAGTTGCATTCCCAATCCTTTGTCGGGCCGAAGATCTTCGAGCAGAAGAGCCCATCTCGCTCCGGCTTGAACGTCCGATAATTAATGGTCTCCGGCTTCTTCACCTCTCCGAAGGACCACGATCGAATCTTCTCCGGCGACGCGAGTCCGATCCGAATAGCCTTAAAGCTCGTAGGATCGATGGTCTTTTCGTCGTAGAATCCAAAAAACTTATCCAACGACTACCTCCACTATGGCGTCTGGGCGTTTGTTGGGTCGCCCTACAGGCCCTGCGCTCAGTGAGTTGCGCGCCGCACGCGCGACGCCGCACGCAATAGGCGCACCCTACTCCTTCTTCAGCTCAACATCCAGCGCCAAACTTTGCAACTCTTTAACCAGAACATTGAATGATTCGGGAAGCCCTGGGTCGAGTGTACAGTCGCCTCGGACAATCGACTCATACATCTTGGTTCGTCCGACGACATCATCCGACTTTACGGTCAAGATCTCTTGCAGGGTATGGGCGGCCCCATACGCCTCCAGCGCCCACACCTCCATCTCACCGAATCGCTGTCCACCGAATTGGGCCTTGCCCCCCAGAGGCTGTTGAGTAATCAACGAGTAGGGCCCAATGGACCGAGCGTGAATCTTATCATCTACGAGATGGGCCAGCTTCATAAGGTAGATATAGCCGACCGTCACCTCCTGGTGGAACGGCTTACCCGTACGTCCGTCGTAGAGAACGGTCTTCCCCGAAACGGGGAGCCTGGCTCGCTTGAGCCAGGTCTTAATCTCTTGCTCTTTGGCCCCGTCAAAGACCGGCGACGCGACCCGCAGCCCCAGAGCCCCCGCCGCCCAGCCGAGGTGGGTCTCCAGAATCTGGCCGACGTTCATTCGGGAAGGTACGCCCAGCGGATTCAGGACCACCTCAACGGGTGTCCCGTCAGGCAGGTAGGGCATATCTTCCTCCGGCAGAACCTTCGCGATCACGCCCTTGTTCCCATGTCGGCCGGCCATCTTGTCGCCGACAGAGAGCTTTCGCTTCATGGCCACGTAGACCTTCACCATCTTAAAGACCCCGGGAGCAAGCTCATCCCCTCGGGTTGCTCTGCTGATTCGCTCATCCAAGAGCGTCTGCAGGACGTGGACCTGATTATCGGCTGCGTCGCTGATTCTGCTCGCTTTCCGACCCAACTCTTCGTCTAATCGTCCTGCGAGATCTACCAACTGCTCATGGGACAGCTTATCCAGCATCTCGTCGGTTAACGTCTTCCCCTTGGGAACCATGATCTTACGCGTAATCCTGCTCCGGATCTCCCTGCTGACGTCTATACCATCGAGGAGGGAACGCAGCTTTCTGTCCCGATCCGCAGCAATGATACTAATCTCGTCTTCGAAGTCCTTGCGGAGCCGACTGACCTCTTCGTCCTCAATCGACTTGGCCCGCTCATCCTTCTCAACTCCTTTTCTTGAGAAGACCTTGACGTCGACGACTGTACCGCAGATTCCAGGCGGGACATACAGCGAGGCATCCCGCACATCCTCGGCCTTCTCGCCAAAGATGGCACGCAACAGTCGCTCCTCCGGAGTAAGTACGGTTTCACCTTTGGGGGTCACCTTCCCCACCAGGATATCCCCGGGCTTCACCTCGGCTCCGATCCGGACGATCCCGCTTTCGTCGAGATCTTTGAGCGCATCCTCGCCCACATTCGGGGTATCGCGCGTGATCTCCTCCTTCCCCAGCTTGGTCTCACGCGCCTCGATCTCGAACTCCTCGATATGAATAGAGGTATAGCGATCGTCCTTTACCAACCGCTCGCTGATCAGAATCGCGTCCTCAAAGTTATACCCACCCCATGGCATGAACGCGACCATCACGTTTTGTCCGAGCGCCAGTTCACCGTTCTGCGTCGCCGGCCCATCGGCGATGACCTGACCCCTGGAGATCCGCTCTCCCTTGCTCACAATCGGCTTCTGCGTGAGGCAGGTATTCTGATTGCTGCGACGAAACTTCACCAGGGTGTAGATATCCACCCCCGTATCGTCTTCGCCCTCTTCGCCTTTGCCGTCCGAGGCGCGGACGATGATTCGGTCGGCGGTCACCGATTCGACGATCCCGCCACGCCGGGCCACCAAAACCGTCCCGGAATCCCTCGCCGCGGGATATTCCATTCCGGTTCCGACTATGGGAGCTTCCGGCCGTAGGAGAGGAACCGCTTGGCGCTGCATATTGGCGCCCATCAGGGCACGATTGGCGTCATCGTGTTCGAGGAACGGGACCAGCGACGTAGACACCCCAACCAATTGCTTTGGGGCGACGTCCATGTACTCGACATTCATCGGGGGAACCGTGACGAAGTTGCCGCCGGTTCGCGACGAGATTCGATCTGAAGTGAACCGTCCCCGTCCGTCCAATTCCGCGTTCGCCTGTGCGATCGTATACTTCTCCTCTTCGTCGGCGGTCAGATACTCAATCTCGTCGGTCACAACCCCATTCCGAACCTTGCGATACGGTGTCTCGATAAAGCCAAAATCGTTCACGCGGGCATAGGTGGACAGACTGGCGATAAGACCGACGTTAGGACCCTCCGGTGTTTCGATAGGACACATCCGACCGTAGTGAGTCGGGTGTACGTCCCGGACCTCAAACCCTGCCCGCTCCCGAGACAGCCCTCCAGGGCCCAAGGCCGACAGCCGCCGCTTATGAGTCAACTCGGCCAGCGGGTTGGTCTGGTCCATAAACTGAGAAAGCTGGGAACTGCCGAAAAACTCCTTCAGCGCCGCCGTCACCGGCTTGGCATTCACCAGATCGTGCGGCATCAGGGTCTCTAACTCCTGTGTACTCATTCGCTCTCGAACCGCCCGCTCCATTCGAGCTAATCCGATCCGAAACTGTTCCTCCAGGAGTTCCCCGGCCGATCGGACCCGACGATTGCCCAGATGGTCGATATCATCGACGGAGGTCCCGGCTTCTCCGTGCTTCAGCCTGAGGAGGTATCGGATGGTCTCTACGACGTCGTCTATCTGACCTATCCGTCCCTCCATACCGCCAGGCCGATATCGACGGCACATGAGGGCATGCACCTCAAGGGGTACGTCGAGGCCAAGCTTACGATTGATCTTCAGCCGTCCGACCTTGGATAGGTCATAACGCTTTGGATTGAAGAAGATAGACTCGAGGAATGCCTTGGTGGCTTCCTCATTTGGCGGATCACCGGGTCGCATTCTCCGGTACATCTCGGTCAAGGCATCTTTCTCGGAGCGGGTCGAGTCGCGAATAATGCTCTCCCGAATCTCATACGTTTCCCGGCCGTCCAGGCTGGCCAGTACGGCGAAGCTGGCCGCTCCGCTGCCCAGAATTCGCTCCAGCGCTTCTTCCGTAATCTCCTGCGCACATTCAAGGATGACCTCACCGCTCTTCGTATCCACAATATCGGCGGCCGCAATCCTGCCGATGAGATCCTCTTTATACAGCGGCATCTCCGTGATCTTCAGCGCCTGGAGTCGCTTCTGAGCCGTCTTTGTGATGCGCTTGGTCGTCCCGAGAATCAGTTGCTTAGTATGAGGATCGGTGATATCCTTGCTCACCCTGAAGCTGGTAGCGCCGGGCGAACCCACGTGAAGCAGGATTTCCTTTCCCTTCTCTATGCGCAGGACATCATGCTCATAGAAAAGGTTCAGGATCTCCTCATTACTCCCATAGCCGATGGCTCGCAGCAGGATCGAGGCCAGAAACCTCCGTCTTCGGTCTACCCGGACATACAGTACGTCATTCGCATCAAATTCGAACTCCAACCACGAGCCACGATACGGGATAAGACGAGCGGAAAACAGGACCTTACCGCTCGGGTGAGTCTTACCGCTGTCATGGTCAAAAAAGACCCCTGGAGAACGGTGCAGTTGGCTGACCACCACCCGCTCCGTTCCATTAATGATAAAGGTGCCTTGCGGCGTCATCAAGGGCATTTCGCCCAGGTAGACCTCCTGCTCTTTAATGTCCCTGATACTGCCGGCCTCGGAGCCTACCGGCTTATCCCACACCATCAGGCGAAGGGTCACCTTGAGCGGGACGGAGTACGTCATCCCCTTCTCCAGCGATTCCTCTGCCCGGTACTTTGGCGCCCCGAACTCGTACTTCACAAAATCAAGCGACGCCGACTGGTCGTAGTTGTAGATTGGAAAGATGCTGGCGAAAGCCCCCTGAAGACCGATCTCCTCGCGTGCGTGCGGCGGAACCTTCATTTGTAAGAATTGATCGAAGGACCGCCGCTGGATCTCAATCAGATTGGGGATCGAGATCACCTCTTTGATCTTGCTGAAATTCCAGCGCTCAGCAGCCACGCTCTTTTTCACGAGGGCCATACGTCCTCAACTCCTTTTCTTCCTTCTTCCCGCATTACTTAAGTTCTGCAGTCGCGCCGGTCGCCTCGAGCTTCGCTTTAATCTCCTCCGCCTCAGCCTTCGACAGCCCTTCCTTCACCGGCTTGGGAGCGCCCTCAACCAGGTCTTTGGCCTCTTTCAGACCCAGTCCGGTAATTGCCCTGACCTCTTTAATGACCTGGATCTTCTTTTCTCCCACAGAGGCGAGGATCACCGAGAACTCTGTCTTCTCCTCAGCTGCCGGCGCTGCAGCAGCCGCAGCTCCACCCGGGCCAACCGCCGCCATAGGCATCATCGCCGTTGCAGAGACCCCGAATTTATCCTCAATCCCCTTCACCAGCTTATTGAGGTCCAACACAGTCCACGTCTCAATCGAGTCCAACACATCATCAACTGTGACCTTTGCCATCGTCACTCCTCTCCTTGACTGCGTATTAACGGTAAACAGATATACCGACGTTGCCCGGGCCGTTTCCGGCCAAAGCTGATCCCTCTACCCCTTCTGCCGCTTCACCGCCTCCAGAACCATCAGGAGGGACCGAAGGGGTCCATACAGTACTGCCACAAGGCCGCGCAGGGGGGATTGCATAATGCCGGCGAGCCTGGCCGCAAGCACCTCACGTGAAGGGAGATCGGCGAGCGCTGTCGCGTCTTGCCCGGTCAATATCTGCCCCTCTGCGAAACCGGCCTTAATTTGGAAGGTGGGTTTCGTCTTCGCAAACGTGGCGAGAAGCTTGACCGGCGCGGTCGGATCACCCTTGCCATAAATAATCGCGGTCGGGCCGACAAGATAGGGCTTGAGATCCTGGAGCTCCATCCCCCCGGTAGCCAATCTGGCAAGCGTGTTTTTTACAACTTGAAACGTCACTCCCTGCTGCCGAAGCAGTTTTCTCAGCTCAGTCAACTCGCTCATCGTGAGGCCCTGAGGATCCGCCAGCAAAGCGACCGTCGCCCCCGCAAGTGCGGTCTTAAGCTCATCAACTACCGCTGCTTTTTCTACCCGATTCACTGTCCCCTCCATGCACGGTGAGCCGGCTACCTCAGCTCTTTGCCAGCCCCACCAGGGTGTCAAGATCTACCCGCACACCCGGCCCCATTGTCGACGATATGGCGACACCATTGAGGTATCGACCCTTGCTGGAAGCCGGCTTAGCCCGGACCAACGCCTCCAGCAACGCCATCGCATTCTCATAGAGCTGGCTCGCTGTAAACGAGGCCTTGCCGAAAGGCGCATGCACGATCCCTGCCTTCTCCGTGCGATACTCAATCTTTCCACCCTTGAACTCTCTGACCGCTCTTCCAACATCGAAGGTCACGGTACCGGTCTTCGGATTAGGCATTAATCCCCGAGGACCAAGAACCTTTCCGAGGCGTCCCACCAGGCCCATGACATTCGGGGTGGCAATCGCCCGATCGAACTCGAGCCACCCCTGCTGGATCTTCTCTATCAGGTCTTCACAGCCCACATAGTCGGCGCCGGCCTCCTGAGCATCTTTCTCTTGCTCACCCTTCATGAAGACCAGAACCCGAACACTCTTCCCTGTTCCATGGGGCAATACAACCGTACCCCTTACCATCTGATCGGCATGCTTCGGATCAACCCCCAGGCGAACCGCCATCTCCATGGTCTCATCAAATTTCGCCCCGGCATTCGACTTGACCACCTCTATCGCCTTGGCCAGGTCGCACGAGCCTACCCGTGTCACCGCTTCAGCAGCCGCTCCATAGCGCTTTCCAGCTTTCGACATGTTCTCCACCCCTAAAAGAAAGGGTATAGGGTGGAGGGTACGGGGTATAGAGGAGAAGGAACAGCTCGCTTTCTTCCTAAACCCTAAACCCTAAACCCTTCACCCTGTTCTCAGACTACCTCGATCCCCATGGTCTTTGCCGTTCCCTCAATAATCCTGACAGCCGACTCAAGCGATAACGCATTCAGGTCCGGCATCTTCGTTCGCGCGATCTCTTCTACCTGCTTCCTGGTTACCTTCCCGACCTTCGTACGATTCGGTTCTTTCGAGGCCTTGGCGATTCCCACCGCCTGCTTCAGCAGGATTGCCGCTGGAGGCGTCTTGGTGATAAACGTGAAAGATCGATCCACATAGATCGTAATAACAACAGGAATCACTAAGCCCTCTTCTGACGCTGTCTGCGCATTGAAGGCCTTGCAGAACTCCATAATATTGACGCCGTGCTGTCCGAGCGCAGGACCAACCGGCGGCGCCGGGTTAGCCTTGCCGGCCGGCACCTGAAGCTTCACTATCGCAGTGACCTTTTTAGCCATGATAACCTCGAATGCAGTAGCTGTTAGCTATGAGCTTGGAGCCGTTTGTTCAGACCTTTTCAACCTGCAAGAACTCCAGATCCACCGGGGTCGGTCTTCCGAAGATACTGACCATCACCTTCAGTCGTCCCTTTTCGGGCTTGACCTCGTCAACGAGGCCGGTAAAGTTGGCAAACGGACCGTCGATCACCCGAACACTTTCTCCGCGAAGGAACATGACCCTGTGCTTTGGTCGCTCGGCCCCCTCTTCCACCTGTTGCAGGATGGTTTGCACCTGTTCCTCGGGAACCGGAGTCGGTTGCGTAGCCGGACCAACAAAGCCGGTCACTTTCGGGGTATTCTTGACGAGATACCAAAGCTGCTCGGACATCTCCGCCTTAATCAGGACGTACCCCGGAAAGAATTTCCGCGAGGAAACCGTTCGTTTGCCTTTTTTGAGCTCAACCACGTCTTCAGTGGGAATCATAACCTTTGAGATCTTGTCAGACAATCCCAAGGCCGCAGCCCGCTGCTCAATGCTCTCCTTCACCTTGTTCTCAAAACCCGAATACGTATGAATCACATACCAACTTTGCGACATGGCCTGATCCGCTAGCATTGGTTGACCCGCCTATCTGACCACCAAGGTGAGCAGCTTCTGTAACGTGACATCTACCACCCCGAGAAACAACGAGAGAATAAAAACCGATACGATGACAACAATAGTAGATCCCACAACTTCTTTTCTCAGAGGCCAATTGACCCTTTTCAGCTCAGTTCTGACCTCCTTTAAGAACTGAACCAGTTGCTGCCACCGTTCCATCATCGTCGTCTTTCTGCTCCTCCGCCTTCCTGTCTTCGGAAGATCATTTTACCCGCACTCCGAGATCTTCCGCTCAGATTCAAGATCTTCGGAAGATGAATGTACTCACGCTGAACCGCCGCCGGTACCTTCCCCTTTTGGAATTGCGATAAGATTATTGCGCCATCACATGGCAGGCCAGGAGGGATTTGAACCCCCAACCCTCGGATTTGGAGTCCGATGCTCTGCCGTTAGAGCTACTGGCCTCTGAAAGATTTAGCGTTCCAGATTATTGCAGCCGCGGCCATCAGTATCACACTCGAACTCGAAACAGTTTATTTGGCTTCTTTATGGGCGGTGTGCTTGCGGCACCAACGACAGTATTTGCTCAACTCAACTCTATCCGGCGTATTCTGTTTACTCTTCGTCGTAGTATAATTTCGCCTTTTGCACTCACCACAAGCCAATGTGATTATCTCACGCATCGATGCTCCACACGCTCCTCGAAAAATAGCTATTAGCGATCAGCACTCAGCCGTCAGCCTCAAGTAAAAACAGGACGCAAAGTAGAAAAAGCTGACCGCTGAAAGCTGATAGCTTGTTCCCCCCTACTCCAACACCTCGCTCACCACGCCGGCCCCCACGGTGCGGCCGCCCTCGCGGATCGCGAAGCGCAACTCCTTCTCCATAGCGATCGGCTGAATCAGTTCGACCGAGAGGCTCACGTTGTCGCCCGGCATGACCA
>DATMXF010000164.1:0-4538 GCA_035561835.1 Patescibacteria group bacterium | reverse complement strand
TGGCAGTTCCATCGCCAAGCGCTGAATCGCCTGCCGGTTCGGCGCGAGAAGTGGAGCTATTGAAGGGACCGGGCAGTTACCCGCACAGATCGTCGGGTTACGCTACGCTGACCCGACCTACTCGGCTGATACTGACCCGCCGCAGGCCCAATCCCGCCTGCTCATCGCAGCCTAACCTAAGGCCATTGCGGCCCGCAATGCCTTTACAGGGGGCTTGAGCTGACGTACAATTATTCCGTTGACTGATCCGATCCGCTTGCATCTGAATATGGAGGCATGAGATTTTCGCGAAGTTTGCCCGGCTTCGACCGTATCTGTACCGGCATCGGCGGTTCCTGTTCATCGGCCTTGGTGCGCTGATCATGACGGACCTGTGCGGGCTGGCTATCCCGTGGCTGACCAAGGATGCCCTGGACGCCCTGTTGGCCGGTCCGGAGATGGCCACCCCCCTCTGGAAGTATCCCGTCCTGATTATCCTGGCTGCCGGCTTCCAGGTAATCTTCCGCTACTACTGGCGGACTCACGTGTTCGGGTTCTCGCGGCACATTGAGTGGGATTTCAGGAATGAGATCTTTGCTCACCTGCAACGCCTGCCGCTCAGCTACTTCACCCGTACCAAAACCGGCGATCTGATGTCGCGGCTGACCAACGATATGGTCTCCGTCCGCGAGATGCTGGGGATGGGGGCCATGGCGACGATCGATTCTGTCTTGATGGTCTCCAGTAGTCTGCTGCTGATGGTGGTCATCGATCCGTGGTTGACGCTGTGGAGCCTCCTGCCCCTGCCCGGTATCACCGCCCTCATGCTCGTTGCCGGCAACCGCATCTTCAATCGGTATCGGGATATCCAGCGGCATCTCAGTACCCTCAGTACATTTGTCCAGGAGAACCTGGCCGGTATCCGGGTTGTCCAGGCCTACGCGCAGGAGGAGAACCAACAGCGGTATTTCAACGGGTTGAGCCAGGAGTATCGGGTCAAGAACCTCGAGCTGACCAAGCGATGGGGGTATTTCTGGCCGGTCACGAGCGTGCTGTCCGGATTGGCTGCTACGGTCGTCTTGTGGATCGGCGGCCGCCAGGTTGCCATGCAGACGATGTCTCTCGGAGAACTGGCCGGTTTCTACGGGTATCTGGCCATGCTGACCTGGCCCATGATGGCGGTCGGGTATGTGATTACACTCTATCAACGCGGTTCGGCCTCGCTGGCTCGCCTTGTAGAAATCCTGGATGCGCCGGTTGCCGAGGGATATCAGGTGGATTCGGCAGGCTCACCACAGGCGCCGGAGACCGGGCAGGTCGTGGAGTTACGCGGCAAGATTGAGTTTCGCAACCTGTCGTTCCGCTATGCCCCCGATGCGCCGCTTGCTCTGCAAGGGATTACCCTGACGATCCCATCCGGCGGTTGGTGCGGGGTGGTGGGCGACACCGGCGCCGGGAAGAGTACGCTGGTGGGCCTCCTGCTGCGCCTGCACGAGCCGCCACCCGGAACCCTTTTTGTCGACGATATCGAGATCCGACAGCTTCCTTTGCAAACCCTGAAGCGAGCTATCGGCTTTGTCTCCCAGGACATCTTTTTGTTCTCCGATACGATCCGGGAAAATATCCTCTTCGGCAACGGCGACGCCACATCGGAGGAGCTGGAGACGGCGGCCGATCTCGCCCAACTGACAGCCAGTATCCAGGGGTTTACGCAGCAGTTCGAGACGTTACTGGGGGAGCGGGGGGTGAGGCTGTCCGGCGGCCAGAAACAACGGACGGCGCTGGCTCGGGCCATCATCAAGAATTCGCCTATCCTGATCCTGGACGATGCCTTCTCCAGCGTGGATACCGAGACCGAGGAGCGGATTCTCGAGCAGTTGAAAGGATTTATGCGCGAGCGGACCACGATCGTGATCTCACACCGGATCTCGACGGTCATGGCGGCTGATCAGATTATCTACCTGAAGGAAGGTCGGATCGTGGAACGGGGTAGTCACGAGGAGCTGCTGGCCTTGCGGGGTCACTACTACCGCCTGTATCGGCGACAGTTGTTGACTCGGGAGATCGATGCGATGAGCGACAACGAAGGGGCGAGGGCGTGAAGGAAGAGCGGGGTCGCCAGGACGAGGAGCTGCTGGGCAAAGCCTACGATGCCCAACTGACACGGCGGCTGTGCGGATACCTCGCGCCGTATCGGTGGTGGGTCGTGGCCTCTCTCCTGCTCCTGTTTCTGACGACGGGGATGCAACTGCTCGGGCCGTATATTACCAAGGTTGCGATCGATACCCATATCGCCGCCCACGACCTGCACGGCCTGAACCTCGCGGTCCTGGCCTACCTGATCACTGTGCTTGTCGGATTCCTGTCCCAGTACGCTCAGAGTTACGCTATGCAGTATACCGGCCAGCGGGCCATGCATGACCTCCGGACACAGCTCTTCACCCACATACAACGACAGGATCTCGCCTTCTTCGACAGGAATCCGGTCGGCCGGTTGATGACCAGGGTCATCAACGATGTGGAGACCCTGAACGAGCTGTTCGGATCGGGGGTCGTCGCGCTGCTGGGCGACCTGTTGACGCTGGTCGGGATTGCGGTGGCCATGTTGGTGTTGGATTGGCGCCTGGCCCTGATCTCATTCGTGTCCTTCCCGTTGATGCTGAGCGCAACGGCCGCCTATCGCAAGCGGGCGCGCGAAAACTACCGCGACAGCCGACGGATCCTGGCCCGGATGAATGCGTACCTCCAGGAGAACATCTCCGGTATGGCCACGATCCAGGCCTTCGGTCAGGAGGCGCGTCACTTCAACAGGTTCAAAGAGATCAACACCCAGCATCGGGACGTGCTGCTCAAGAGTATCCAGTACAATGCGGTCTTCTTCCCCTCGATCGAGCTGTTAAGCGCCATCACAGTCGGCTTCGTACTCTGGGCGGGCGGCGCCATGATTCTCGACGGGCGGGTCCTCCCCGGCGTCATTATCGCCTTTACCCAGTACGTACATCGCCTCTTTGGGCCGATCCGTGATCTGGCGGAGAAGTACAACATCCTGCAAGCGGCGATGGCATCGAGCGAACGGGTGTTCAAGCTGCTTGATGTGCAGGAATTGCTGATAGAACCTGCCACGCCCGTCCACCCCCTTCGCCTGCGCGGCGAGATCGAGTTCAAGGATGCCTGGCTCTCGTACGCGGCCGGCGAGCCGGTTCTCAAGGGGATCTCCTTCCGGGTGGCCCCCGGCGAAAAGGTGGCCTTGGTCGGCGCCACGGGCGCCGGGAAGACCTCGATCATCTCGGCCCTCTGCCGGTTCTATGATGTCCAGAGCGGCAGCGTTCGCATCGATGGGATCGACGTGCGGGAATGGGACAAGCGGACGTTACGGCGGCACCTGGGGTTGGTGCTGCAGGATGTCTTTCTTTTCTCTGGGGATGTCGCCCGCAATATCAGTCTCGGCGATCTCGCGGTCTCAGAGGCGCAGATGGTCGAAGCGGTGCGACGCGTTCACGCCCAGGGTTTTATCGATCGGCTGCCCGGCGGATTCCACGCCGTCGTAGAGGAGCGCGGCTCAACACTCTCCCAGGGCGAACGCCAGCTTCTCTCTTTCGCCAGGGCTCTGGCCTTCGACAGACCGATCCTGATCATGGATGAGGCGACCAGTTCGGTGGATACGGCTACGGAGTTGCTGATCCAGGATGCTCTGAAAGAGCTGTTGCTCGGGCGGACCGCCCTGATCATTGCCCACCGCCTTTCGACTATCCAATTTGTGGATCGGATTATCGTTCTGCACAAGGGGCGCATCCGGGAGGAAGGGACCCATCAGGAATTGCTGGCCAGCGGCGGGATCTACAGCCGGCTCTATGAGTTGCAGTACCAACCTCTGGCCTAGTGCCGCCCCCCCACTCCTTCCAGTTCAACTCCCTGAGCCGACACCCCGCTCTTGCCCGCACTTGCGCGCAGGCGCCAGAACGCTCAGACACTGCCACCTCTGGCCGATGAATGGCCCGAAAAATCCTCGATTCCACACCGACGACTCGCGTGCTTGACAACTCACCAGCACAGTGGTACTTTCCCCCATAACGAAAAAGTGCGTTTAAAGCTCTCATTCGTTCGCTGTCCTCCTCACAGGAGGTACCCATGGAACGGCTCGAGCTGCTTGAGCGGCTTGCCGCTATCACTGGCGGCCTGACGCCGGCTCGTGGCGTGTCAGAGGCTCAGCTCATCGAGCTGAGGCAACTGCTCGCTCGCGAATTGCCTACGCTCGTGCCAGCATGGCGCCTTGTTACGTCCGGGGGGATTGCTCACGACCGTATCGACTTAGACGCCATCGGGCCGGAGCTGCGCGTTGAACTCGAGCGCGCGCTCGATGCGCCTCCGCCCGCCGCCCTCCCTGCTGACGAGTTGGGAGTAGCGCCGCGTGTAGCACGTCGCACGCTGCCGTTCTCAACCAGCGCGGAGCCCGACTCGGTCCCCGAATGGGCGGCCGGCCGCCGTGTGGAATGGACGCTCGGTCCCTTCGTCGATCGCGACGGACGCCTCGTCTGGTTCGACATCTTTGCGATCGTCCG
>DATMXF010000163.1:0-27398 GCA_035561835.1 Patescibacteria group bacterium | reverse complement strand
CCAGATGGTCTTCGGATCGGCCTCCTGCCAGTTGGTGCGCAGGAGATAGCTGCCGCCGCTCTGCAGCGCCCACTGATACCGGTCGTCGTGCGTGATGACCGCGATGGCCAATCGCTTCTCCTTGCCCATCGCGGTTTCCGTGACCGTCACGGTGAAGAGAGAGGCGGCCCGGCTGTTGCGCTCCAGGAGCCGTCCGATGCGGAGCATCGACTTCGGGGTCCCGACGAGGGTCCAGGGCTACAAACGGCCCATCTGTGCTTTCAGATGCCCCCCTTCGCAGGATCTAGGACAGATAGTTCAGGAAAGTAGGTCCTGTAATAGCCCCGATCACGGGTCATGAGGCGATCGGCGTGACTGATGGCGTGCGCCCCGATGAGAAAGTCGCTGAGGAGATGTTGCCGCCCTCGAAGTGATGCATCGCACGACCCGCAGTTCACCTGTTGGATGTGCCCGCACTGCGGACAACACAGGGTATCGTCACGCTGACGGCGATACTGTGCCCATGTGTGGCCAGCCCGCACCAGCGCCGCCGGCGAAGGGGGAACGACCTCAATCCCTGTGTCCGTGAGAAATCTATCAAGCTCGCGTTGGGATGCGAAGTGGACCGCCAGTTCGGCGTAGACCATGTCGCCGATCACCAGACGTCCGGCTTGAAGACTACTTTCGAGCGCCCGCTGCGAGACCTCGCCAAACGGTGTACCTGGAATAAGAAGATCGAGTAGGACGTTGGTATCGATCGCGGTGATCACGCCTCTACCGTCCCCCGGACTGCCTCAAGCAGTTTATCGGGGTCCTGGCCCGCGAGATGGGCAAGATAGCCCCGGTAGCGGGCAAATGGGGATCGGCTCACAACCTTCTTCAGGCGAATCCCGCCGGGCTCTTCTTCAAACTCCACCGCATCGCCCGGATGGAGCCCAAGGCGTTCCCGAAAGGTCTTGGGGATCGTGACCTGTCCTTTGACGGTCATCCGACTTATGTCCATGGGAAACTCCTTCTCGTTTCCATAAGGTGGATGGTGGTTGTAATACGGTAACACCGATATAGTAATACCGATCAAGGTACGCGTCAAGACCGGAACGGTCTGCTGCCTATCGCATCTTTCGGGGGTTTCTCTGATCCCTCCAGCAGCAGGCTGCCATTCCATCCCCTCAAATGGATCTACCCTCCACAACTCACCGCAAGCAACCGCTGGAGATTACTTGAGTCGCCGTGCTGTTTCCTATAGGGGTCAGAAGGAAAGTAAGACCCAGGCGGCCGTCTCGTGGTGTCGTCGAGTACGATCCGGCGGTGATCCGAGACTTCATCTCCGACCTCCCAGAGGCATTGGGAGGTGATGTAGATCATGGGAGGGAGTTCCTCCGGGATACGTTCATGCGGGTACAGGTCGAAGACGGCGAGACTCGGCCAACGCGCTGCCCGGTTTGTGGGGAAGAGCAGGGCAAGCTCAGCCCGCAGCACATGCAGACCCACGGACTGACCTTAGACCAAGCCTACCGGGGCTTTCCAGGGCTGGGATTTACAAAAAAGGCCCGGCTGATCATCCAGCCGAACCCCAGTGGGATATTGAATACTTTGAAGGTGCGCGGTTTGAAAATTGCGGGGGCAGGATTTGAACCTGCGACCTTTGGGTTATGCGTACCACTACAGCTTTCGCTGCCTGACCAGCCAGTTTGTGGTCTGGACTTTCTCTTCACCCTCGGCTGGCGTTCGCCACCGTTAGGGTGCCTGCCGTTAAGTCTCTACACCTTCTCTGCGAGCTTCACAGCCCTCAGAGCTTGGCTCGGGGTTACCCCACCAGCGGCTTCCCCGAATTTGACAGGTTGTCGCACAAAGGTTTCCCTCTGTGCAGCCCATTGCTGGATTAGCTCCCACGCATCACGGAAGGCGGCCGACCGTGGCTTGCGCTGACGCTTGTCAACTTCGACCAGATGAATCTCGCTGGCGTAGCTGACGAACACCTCGACAGGGAACACATAGAACAGGTCTCGATCTGGCAGGTACGCCAGCGCAAAATCAAAGTCCGAAGGTGTGTAAACCTCTCGAACCATTATGCGCCGGTTTGTCTTGGTTCGACGATTATCGACTACGTAGTTGCCTCGTGATTCGTCGAACCAAGCGGTCTTAACCTGGACCTTGACCAGAGTGCCGCGCACATCGAATACCAAGTCATACGACAACCGGTCTCCGATGGGTTTGAGCACTCCCCAGCCACGCTTCAACGCATGGAGGATGGCTGCTTGTTCAGTGATGTCCCCTTTGAGCTTAGTGCTCAAGCTAATCCCGCGGATTGAGCCCAACGAGCTACCAGACTGCTCCACCCCGCGAAGACATCTTAGGCGAGGCGCCCAGCAGTGTCAAGGCTTTTCTGGTTGGGCTCGGTGGCCAACAAGCCACAGGCGGCCGAAATGTCCAGGCCGCGACTCTCGCGAATGGTGGCCAGGATACCGGCCGACTTCAGAATGCGTTGAAAGGCCTCGACGCGCTCCTGCGAAGGTCGCCGGAACGGGATGGCAGGGGCCTCATTCAAAGGCAGAAGGTTGACCTTGCACCGAAGGCCTCGCAGCAGCCGAACCAATTCGCGGGCATCCTGCGCTTGGTCGTTCACCCCATCGATGAGTACATACTCAAAGGTGAGACGGCGGCGAGGTGGAAGCGGATAGGCCCTGAGCGCGACCATGAGCTCTTTGAGCGGGTAACGGCGGTTGATCGGAACCAGGCGGTCACGAAGCTCATCGGTCGCTGCGTGGAGCGACACGGCCAAGTTCACCCCAAGTCCACTCTGGCCGAGTCGCGCGATCTCCGGGACCAGACCGACGGTGGAGAGCGCGATCCGGCGCGGCGGATACGCAAGGCCCATGGGGTGCGACAGAATTGCGAGCGCCTTCACGGTGGCGTCGTAGTTGTGGAGCGGCTCCCCCATTCCCATTAAGACCAGATTGCCGATCTGCCTGTGCGTGTCCGCACGCAGACAGGTCCGTTCTCCGGGCTGAAGATCGCGCTGGAGCGCGAGCACCTGATCGACAATTTCACCGGGCTGCAGATGCCGGACGAACCCCATCTTTCCTGTGAGACAGAAGGCGCAGGCCAAGGCGCATCCCACCTGGGTGGAAAGGCAGGCGGTCAACCGCCCCTCGTCAGGAATCAGCACCGTCTCGATTGCTCGCCCGTCCGTACAGCCAAACAGGTATTTCCGCGTGCCGTCCCGGGCAACCTCTTTCGCGAGAGGAGTGAGGGCGCCAATCGACGTATGCTCGGCCAGTCTCGCCCGCAACGCGACCGGCAGTTCGGTCATCTCAGCGAACGTGTGTACGCCGCGCCCATAGATCCAGTGGAAGAGCTGGCGGCCACGGTAGGCCGGCTCGCCGTGGTCGGCAACCAGGCGCTCCATCTCCTCAAGGCTCAGCCCTTTGAGGTCGATCTTGTTGAACATTTTTTACTCAACGGGGCAGAAAGGGGTAGAAGGCTATCGGCTAAGCCGTTTGAGCTGGCGCATCGCCTCGGCCGCCATCTCGCTCGTGGGGCTGAGATCCACGACCTTCTGAAACGCCTGCCTGGCCCGGTCTTTCTCATCTGCCGACAGATAGGCAAAGCCCAGGCTTTGATAAGCCGTGGCGAGTTCCGGCGCCTGTTTGACGGCCAGTGTCAGTTCGGCGATCGCCAGATCCAACTGTCCTTGCACCAGGTAGGCGTAGCCCAGTCGATTATGAGCCTCGGCGAAATCGGGGAGGATGTCCAGCGCGCGCTTGAACTCCACAACCGAATCGGCAGTCCGCCCCTGGACCATGTAGACATTCCCCAGATTCAGGTGCGCCTGCTCTGGAGACAGGTAGGCGGGGTTTAATAGCGCCTGCCTGAAGGCCTTGACGGCTTGGTCGTAGTTAGCCCGCTGGACATAGGCCGAACCAAGATTATTGTAGGCATCAGAAAATTTCGGGTCGAGCTGGACTGCCCTCTGAAAGGAGGCAACGGCCCGATCGGGGCGGCGATCCATCAGGTACGCTAACCCCAAGGCATTGTGATAGACCGGATTATCCGAGGCGTCGCCGATCGCCTGGCTGAACTCCGCAATCGCCTGCTTGGCGTCGCCGCTGGCCAGCCGTGCAACACCTAAATTGTAATGGGTGTCGGCCCTTTCCTCCTTGACCGCCGCCTGTTCTGTGGCGCAGGCGGCAAGGACACAACCCAGCAGGACGATAACGATTCGACCCCGCATTACCCTGCCCTCCTGATCTGATAGCGCCTCACCATCGCATCGTGCTCCCGCAGCGTATTCGAGAAGACATGCGTCCCATCATTTTTTGAGACGAAGTACAGATATCGAGAGGAAGCCGGATAGAGGGCGGCCATGACGGAGGCGCGTCCTGGGCTTGCAATCGGCCCTGGCGGCAGGCCCCGGTGAAGATACGTATTGTATGGCGACGGCGCCCGCAGGTTCGCTTTCGTAAGCTTGCCGCTGAACCGGGAGAGACCGTAGAGTACGGTAGGATCGGATTGCAGCGGCATCCCCAGTCGCAGCCTGTTATGAAAGACCGCCGAAACAAGCGGCCGCTCTTCATCCGCCATCGCTTCCCGTTCGACCAGTGACGCGATCGTCACGATATCCGCAACCGACATCTTCAGCTCCCTGGCGCGCGCCTGCTCCGCAGAACCGAACATCTCCGTAAATCGATGAGCCATCAGCTCAATAATCGCCTCTTCGCGCAGCCCCCTGACAAGGCGATAGGTATCAGGAAAAAGGTAGCCTTCGAGCGACTGACCATCTACACCGTACTGCTGGAGCAACCGACGGTCCCGCAGCAGGCTCATAAATCGATCCTGATCGACCAGCCCCTTTTCGTGAAGGAGCTCGGCAATCTGCCTGGCGGCAAACCCTTCCGGAATCGTCACCTGATTGATAAGCCCTTTGCCCTGCTCAATCCGGCGGATCACCTCAAGCAGGCCGAGACCGGGGGCGAACTCATACTCCCCGGCAAGCAGGCGTCGTTGCGTGCCGCGAGCAACAGCGACGACCAGGAAGGCAACACGACTGCGGATCACATGCGCCTCCTTCAGCGCGTTTGCGATATGGAAGGCGCCCGTCTGTGGTCTGATGACAACGGCCCGCGTAGCCTCGCTCGTAGACGGCGCAGGCCCGCTCAGGACGTACCACGCGACTCCTCCTCCCACCAGCAGACAGAGGCACAGGGCGACAGCTCGTTGCGATAGCGACATCGTAGACAGTGTCGCGCTCACGACGATCGCTCCCGCTGACGATAGCAACGATCGAGGAAGCCCTGCAGAATAAGGACGGCGGCCATCTGATCGACGCGCCGTTTCCGCTTGGCCCGCGACAGATCGGCCTCAATCAGCAGGCGTTCAGCCTCCATGCTGGTCAGCCGCTCGTCCCACATCGTCACCTTGACCGACCCGCTCTCTTCCAATCGTCCGGCAAACGCCAAGGCCCGCTCCGCCGAGGGTCCGAGCGTGCCGTTCATATTCTTCGGCAGGCCCACAACGACCTCGAGCACACCGTACTGATCCATGAGATCTCGAATAGCACGAACGACCGCCTCGTCTGTAGACGACTCGAGCGTGGGAAGAGGTTGAGCTGTGAGCCCCAACTCGTCGCTTACCGCTACCCCGATCCGCTTCGTCCCGAAATCGATCCCCAGATATCGCTGCACTGTTTGTTGACTCTCCCCTTGACCTCTCAGAAAAACCAATCACAATAGTGGACATGCCACAGACAGCAACCGGACGTCGGCTCCTCTCCCTCTACCAACATCTGTTCCGATATTTTGGACCGCAGCGCTGGTGGCCGGCTCGTTCCCGGTTCGAGGTCATCGTCGGCGCTATTCTGACCCAGAATACCGCATGGATCAACGTCGAGAAGGCGATCACGGCGTTGCGGGCCGCCCGTCTGCTCAACCCCCGTGGCATCGATAGCGTGCCGCAGGAGCATCTCGCCACGCTCATCCGCCCGTCGGGTTATTATAACATGAAGGCTGAACGCCTGAAACACGTCACCCGCTTCCTGTTGACGCGCTACGGCGGGAGTGTTCGGCGGATGGGTCGGACGGCGTTGTCCGAATTGCGCGAGGAGTTGCTGGAGATTTCAGGGGTTGGCGAGGAGACAGCCGACTCGATCCTGCTGTACGCGGGCGACCGGCCGATCTTTGTCGTGGACGCCTACACTCGACGGGTGCTGGAACGGCATGGGCTGATCGCGGCGAACACTCGGTATGGTGAGATCCAGCGCCTCTTTATGACCCGCCTGCCGACTGACGCGACGCTCTTCAACGAATATCACGCCCTGCTGGTAGCTGTCGGCAAGACCTACTGCCGGAGAACACCGAACTGCGCCAGTTGCCCACTCCAGTACGACCTACCTCAGGGATCACCGTTCCTTCGAAAATCTCTTTCTCCTTAAGTGTCCCTTCAAGGCCCTCTTGGCCAAATCCCCCAGTGCCCCTTTTGACAAAGGGGGGCTACGGGGGATTTTCGTGTGTCGTGGTGCGACCACGGGCGCATCTTTGACCGCGATTCAGTACGCGGCGATTACACCGCCAGAATCGTCAGACGCGGGAAGGTTGCGCGATAGAGGCGGTCGTCGAGAGTGAGTAGACGGAATCCATTGTGAAGCGCGTGCGCTCCGATGATGAAATCGGCGAGGATACGACGAGGTCCAGGGTCACGGTGCGTTCTGCGGCGGATCAGATACTGCTGGAAAGCGCGGCCCGCCGCGCGCCAGACGGCTTCAGTGAGAATCTAGTCCACCGCGATCCCCGTGTCCCTGCAAAATGCATCGAGAAACGCTTCCGTTCGAGAGGGGCAGCAAGCAACTCCGCGAAGACCGGCGCGGCAATCACTAAACTCCCGCGCCCCAGCGCAGCGTCCAGTGCTGACCGCGCCAGTGTGTTCAGACTATCGTCTTCGTTCCAGAGCGCGATCAGGACGTTGCTGTCAATCGCCGTCGTCATCGACCGCGTACCGCACGAATCCAGCGCACCACGGCCTTTCTGCCGCGTGGAATGCCTGGAGTCCCGATCCCACGGTACTGTTCAAACGGACTCTCGGCGCGTACAGGCCGCACGCGAATACCGCTGCGATCCTGCTCGAAAAGCAGTGTATCGCCGGGCCGGACTCCCAGCGCCAATCGAACACGCTGTGGCACGGTGATCTGGCCCTTACTGGTCATGCGTGCTGCGTTCTTCACGGTCGCCTCCTGCCATCCTTACGTTAGCATGACGCTCCTTACCGTGCAAGGCGGTGTATTCGTTTGGAGACGTGAGGCGTGATATTTTAGGCTTTCTGCCGCGCCCAGAGTAGGTTGTACCCCTCCACGAAGGCGTTCACCGAGGCGACGATAATGTCCGGGGAGGTCCCGCTGGCGACGATCCGATTGCCTTCGGCGTCCTTCATGACAATGGTGGTCTCGACCGAGGCATTGGTCCCTGGCGAGCTGATCTCCACATTGTAGTCGATCAGCTCAAAGAAAAGCTTCCCACGGGTCAAGGCGGCTTGTTTCAGGGCATTGATAACCGCATCCACCGGCCCGACACCCAGCGCGGTCGCTTCCACCTTCTCCCCATCGAACAGGACCCAGACGGCTGCCTCCGCCTGGCCATGAAGCGACGTCGAGACCTTAAAATCCTCTACCATAAGGATAGGCTTATGAACGGAAAAACCCTTGAGGACATTCTCAACAATATACTGAAGGTCGGCCTTCATAATAGGCTTCCCCTTCTTTACAAACTCCTCAATTAACGACCGCACCTTACCGCCGTATTCCGCGGTTAGCTTGACCCCGAACTCCTGTCGTACTCGCGCGGTAACGTCGGTCACCGAGGGGACTGCCTCAAACAGATTCTTATCGCCGTTCTTGGCGCCTGCGGCCCGGATCTCATACAGCCGCAGCTTCAGAAACTTCTCGACCTCCTGCATTGAGGGATCGATCGTCGCCGGCGACGGGAGGACTCGCAACGCCGCTTTGGGATCCTTGAGCCCGTTCCCTGTGGCGAGGCAGACCACCGTCTCATCCGCCCTCACGCGCCCGCTGGTCAGCAGCAACGCGAGCGCCCCGACGGGGATCGCCCCGGACGGCTCCACAAAAATCGACTCTTGGCGCGCGATCTGCTGCTGGGCCTGCAAGATCTCGGTATCGTTGAGCGACAGAGCGCATCCGCCCGATTCTCGCAGCGCCGCCAGCGCCTTCAGCCCATCCAACGGATCGCCTGCCATCAGCGCCGAGGCAACCGATTCCGGTTTCTTCACAGGAATAATATCGTCGCTACCCTGGTTAAACGCGGCCACGATCGGCGAACAACCGATCGGCTGGACACCGATCATCCGCGGCAGAGACGAGATCAACCCCAACTCATAAAACTCTTTAAACCCCTTCCACAGGGCGGCGATGTTGGTCCCGCAGCCCATGGGAACAATAACGACGGCCGGGGCCTGCCAGTCTAACTGCTCCACGATCTCGAACGCCTGTGACTTCTGGCCTTCGACGCGAAAGGCGTAATCGCCGGCCAGATAATACCCATATCGTCGGCTCATCTGCTCGGCAATGGAGGCCGCATCGTTATACGTCCCTCGGATCTGCAGGACCCGAGCTCCATAGGAAAGAGACTGGGCCATTTTTCCGATTGGGGTTCCCTCCGGAACCGCCACATAGCAGGGCAAATTCGCGATCGAGGCATAGGCGGCGACGGAACCGGCCATATTGCCGGTAGAGGCGACGCAGATCGCCTTGGCGCCTTGTTCTTTGGCCTTGGTGATTTCGACCAGCGTCCCTCGGTCCTTGAACACGCCGGTCGGATTCATCCCCTCATTTTTGATGTAGAGCTGCTTGATCCCCAACTCCTCCGCTAACCGATGGCACCGGTACAGCGGTGTTCCGCCCTCATCAAGCGAGACCACAAGATCGAGATTGAGGATGGGGTAGAAATCGAGATATTTGAGCGCTTTGATCGGAGAGGTCTTCAGTGAGTATCGATTGAGGCGAGCCCGGATGTAGCTATAGTCATAACGAACGCCCAGCGGCTTGCCGCAACTGACGCAACGCGAACTGCTCTCCTGCTCGGTGCAGGTCGTGCCGCACACAATGCAGTAGAGCTCGTAAAACCTGGCTTCCCTACGCCGTCCCCTTGCGGCCATTGATCCTCCTCACGTATTTACTCTACGGAAAACCCGCTCAATCTAGCGGGGTTCACGGCAAGGTGTCAAGAATTATTCAAGGAATGGGCACGGTGGCATTACTCATACCCGGCCTGCTCCAGCTCGTCTTCAGAGAGACCAAAATGGTGACCGATCTCGTGCAGCAGGGTCGCGCGGATCTGCGCCTCGATCTCTTCCTTGGTCCGGCAGCCCTCTTCAATCGATCGCTGGTACAGTGTAATCTTATCAGGGAGAACCATCCCGTACGAGCTGCTCCGCTTTGTGAGCGGGATGCCGGTGTACAGGCCAAAGAGGGTTTCCCTGGGATCGATCTCGGCCATGGCTAACTCCTCGGATGTCGGGCGGGTCTTGATCACAATATCGACATTCGAGAGCCGTTCCATCACTCGTGACGGAAGCGACGCAACCGCCTGGGCAACCAACTGACGGAACTCCTCACGACTCAGGACCACAGTCCGCTTCGCCATGCTCACAAGAGCTGATCCCTCCAATGGACCTGCTTGCGTCGACCGGCGAACGGTATCACCATCACGAGACCTGCCACGAACCCTCCGACATGAGCGAGCCAGGCGACGCCCCCTACCTGAACGCCCAGCGTCATGACACCGTTCAGAACCTGGACGATGATCCAGAACCCCAGGACAACCAATGCCGGGATCTCCATAATCCGATAGAAAAAGCCCAACGGAATGAGGGTCAGGACGCGGGCATGCGGAAAGAGGAACAGGTAGGCGCCCAGCACGCCGGAGATCGCTCCACTGGCGCCGACCATCGGGATCTTTGAATCAGGATCAGCCCAGATTTGGGCGGCGGCCGCCCCCATCCCGGAAAGCAGATAAAAGATCAGAAATTTGAATCGCCCCATCCGGTCTTCCACGTTATCGCCGAAGATCCACAGATAGAGCATGTTGCCGCCAAGATGGAACAGGCCGCCATGTACGAACATCGAGGTCAAGAGGGTGGCATAGAGCGGGACAGGGTGCGGAATCAACGGATCACCGCCGCTGATCTCCAATGGGATGAGACCATACAGGTGGATAAACTGTACCGCTGCCCGTGGTGGCAGCATCATCTGGTTGACGTAGACAAGGATGTTGACGGCGATCAGTCCGATTGTAAGGACAGGGGCGCGATTGGCGGGGATGTTATCCCTGAGTGGGATCATACATGCTCACACAAGCTGTCAGCCCTCAGCAATCAGCTTTCAGCTATTGCTCAGCGCCTCCCTTTCCCGTTAACGGCACAAACAGCACAGGCGCAATCACGCGAACCTGCAATTTCCCGCCGCGCTTCTCCCCGAGGATCAGGTCCTGTGTTCCCCTCGCAATCCCTACCGGAATCGCTATTCGCCCTCCCTCGCGCAACTGTTCGATCAACGGAAGGGGAATTTCCGGAGCGCCGGCAGCGACCACGATCCCGTCAAAGGGGGCAACCTCCGGCCATCCCTCATATCCATCTCCCTGTCGGGCATACACATTCCGGTATCCGAGAGCCGCCAAACGGACGCCGGCACTCTCTGCAAGCGACGGGATAATTTCGACGGTATAGACCTCGGCCGCCAACTCGGCCAGGATCGCAGCTTGATAGCCTGAACCGGTCCCAACCTCAAGGACCCGATGCGACGGTTGCACCCGGAGAAGCTGGACCATGAGCGCAACAATGTACGGCTGCGAAATGGTCTGTCCCGCCCCGATGGAGAGAGGGCGATCTTCGTAGGCAAACTGTTCCAGGGCCGGCTCTACGAACAGGTGGCGGGCGACCTTCCCCATCGCCGCAATGACCCGCTCATCGACGATGTCCCGAGTCCTGAGCTGCTGCTCCACCATCCGCCATCGCGCCGCTTCTGCGCCCGCTTCATACTGGTCCGCCACGCTTCCTCCCGGAACGATCAGACTGAAGGGCCACGCGACGGCACAGCGGCGCAAGAGCGAGACGAGTATGGAACATTTCACGGCTTCTCACGATGCGACTGCTGCGTCACGGGGCATACGCCCTGCCGGACAAAACATAACAGCCCCGATCTCCAGGGAAAGATCAGGGCCTATCGATTCGACGACCATCCATTTCAATCGGGCGGTTCCGCCCTCTTTGCGATGCCGAACGGCGCAGCAGATCGCGAGAGAGCTAATTCAGATAATCTTTCAGATGCCTGGATTTGGCCCATACGCACAATTTCTGCTTGGCGCGCTCCTCAATCTGTCGGATCCGTTCCCGCGAGAGCTTGAGTCGCTTGCCGACCTCTTTCAGGGTCATCGGCTCTTCCTTCCCCAATCCGAAGCGCAGTTCCACAATGAGGCGCTCTCTGGCGTCGAGAGTGCGAAGCATCCGCTCCACCTCTTCACGGAGCGACCTCCGGATCAGTTCGTAGTCGGCAGGAGGGAGCTGCTTCGATTCATATAACTCCATCCCGATTCGTTGTTCAAGGCCGATTTCATCGCTGAGAAAGGCCAACTGACCTGCCCGGTGCAACGCCCCTTCCAGATCGCTCGCGCTCAGATTCAGTTCCTCCGTCACCTCCGAATCAGTCGGCGCGGCCTGCAACTGCTGGGAAAGGTCCGCGCGGATGTCGTCAAGTTGCGAGGCGAGGCGAGCTTTTCGGAGCGGAAGCCTTACCGCCCCTCCGCTGATGGCCAAGGCCTGCATAATCGCCTGTCGGATCCACCAGACGGCATAGGTGATAAACTTGACATTATAGTCCGGAGAATAGCGGCGCGCAGCTTCGAGCAGGCCGATATTGCCTTCATTGATCAGGTCCGGCAGCGACAGACCGCACCCTCGATAGCGGAGGGCCACCTTGACCACGAAGCGGAGGTTGGCCTCCACCAATTGCTTTAAGGCCTTCTCATCCCCCCGTTGAGTCGCCTTCCCCAGTTCCAGCTCCTCCTCCTTCTTGAGAAGGGGAACCTGAGCGATCCGCTTCAGATACGCACCAAGGGCGTCGTCGGAGACCCGGTTGTAAAAATCTGCAAATGACCCTTTCGCCACTCTATTTCACTCGTATGTGAAGCCGGCAGCTATGTGTAGAATGAATACATCACGCGGTAGCGTTACAGACTAACACAGTGTTTTACGAGTTGTCAAAGACGCGACGTTTCGGCGTCCTTCCTGCCGACCACGACCTCGCCTCCACGACCTATGCCGAGGAAACGGGATGCATCTCCCTGATTTACGAAGATCTCCAGATAGTCTGCGCTTCCAATGATCGCGCCGGGAGCGGCGGAGGCGACCTGGCCGTAGTAGGCCACAACCGGAATCTCCATGCCGGCAACGGATACCACGTATGCTGCGGGAGAATCCCCGGGCATCAGGCGTTCCAGCTCAACTCGAGCAATGTTCGTCATCAGATTGCCGAACCGATCGATGTGGAGGATTTCCCCTCTGATCGACGAGATCCCGGACTGTGCCGGGCGCGGGAGCGCCAGGCGGACATAGTCATCAATAGGCTCTCCACACTCATCAGGCTCAGCCCCAAGCGACAGATGGCCCGCTATGGGAGCAAAAATATCGCGTCCGTGAAAGGTGGCGCTGACCGGCTGGAGGAAATATCCGGTCGCAGTAATGACCCTGACCGTCGACCCGGCCTTCGCTGCCAGCGGAGCCAGCAGTCCGTTGTCCGGGCCGATGAACAGATGGTCGTCACACGTGACCAGGATCGGCCGGCGAGGCCCGCCGACCCCTGGGTCAACCACTGCGATATGGATCGTACCGGCGGGGAAGTAGCGGTACGACGTGATAAGCAGCAATGCCGCCTCGGCAGCGTCGTACGCCTTGCCGCTATGACACAGATCGACAAGCGCCACATGGGGATTGATCCCGAGGATCACCCCTTTCATGATACCGACGAACGGGTCGCTCAACCCGAAATCGGTCAGCAACGTGACGACCCGGCATGCGGCCTCTCTCATCCCATCCTCAGACTTTCATCAGAAGGCCGGTGGCCTCGGCAACGATTGTTCCGTCCTCCTGCTCGGCCCACGCCTTCACACTGACCGTCCTCGTATCCTCCTTCAGAATCTGACCGTAAAAGATCAACGGCGTTCCGATAGCGGCCGGGCGCCTGAACCTCAACTCAAGCTTAGTCGTCACAGCCATGATCTGCCGCAAGTAGGCGCCGTTGACCATCACCTCGTCAAGAATGGTCGCGATAATCCCCCCATGCAGGATATCTTTCCAGCCTTGAAACCGCTTTGGCGGGGTGAACTCGGTCCGGATCCGATCATCGCCGATCAGCTCGAAATGCAGGTGCAGGCCGTCTGCGTTCTGCTTGCCGCAGACAAAGCACATCTGATCGTCTTCGTAGTCCATGAAGCCCATCCCACGCTTTTTCCGTTGACTTTTCCGGGTTGACCCTTTACAAGTAATGACCGTAGGCTTATATGTCAGCCGTGCCGAAGTGGCGGAATTGGTAGACGCGCTGCGTTCAGGGCGCAGTGGGCGTACGCTCATCGGGGTTCGAGTCCCCGCTTCGGCACCATACAGATTTCAGAACTCGCGGGCCTCAGCCATCTGAGGCCCTTCGTGTTTCACGCAGATGATCTACGCCTGCGACCACCGCCTATTCGCTATCATCGCAGGGGGATTTCACAAAGCTGTTTGAGATCCTCAAAGTAACGCCGATGCGTTCGACGTAGCGCATCTTCAATCAATACAGGCCGTGCGCTTACCGGATTGACGGCCTCCAGACCTCCAACCTGATCCTCTTTACGCGGCTGCTCAAGCCAAATGCCGGCGAAGGAAATCGCGCGTCTGCGGCCAGGTGAACAGGTTCGTGTGATGGACCCCGCTCATCGAGTGAACGAGAGCACCGGGAGGAGTTGGAACCTTCGGATCGGGGTTGAAGATGAGTATGCGGTCTGCCGGGATGACAGGGCCGACGGTTTCGAGATTCGGTTTCGCGTCCACCGACCAGACATGCGCGGTGTCCACGACAAGATCGTTAGGATCGCCGAAAAATGCGTCAATGGCTGCATCTCCGGCTTCACTGAGTAATCGTTTGAGGTTGAATTCATCGCGCTCGGGTTCGTAGTTTGCGGCGATAGCGGCATAGCTGACATCCTTGGGGAGTGGAGCCGGACTTTGCAGGCGGCGCAAGAAATCGGATTTGCCTTGAGCTGTCGGGTTCTGTGCGTGCAGGCCAGGAATCGCTTTCACAGCGCCTCGGACCAGGAGTTGAACGAAGAGTCCGCTCAGTCGTCCGTAGAAACCCGTCGGATCAGCGTGTGCGAGATTGATCAGCACATCAGCGGCCCGGCCCCAATTGTCGGGATTGGCAAGATCGGTTCCGCTGTTCGGCGTTCCGACAAACACGACGCGTCGAACCGCATCATCGTGATTGTCCAGCTCAATCAATGCGCGCGCCACCAGGCCGCCGCGACTATGTGTAATGATGTCGAGTCGATGGCCCGTCCGCAGGCGTGGATCAAGTCGCTCCCACAGTTCCTTGGCGTTGTCTTCCGGAGACTTCGAAAGCGTCCAGTGGTCGCAGCCGATCACGCCGCGATACTGTTGACGAGCCCAAGCGAGAAACTGCTCGCCGAGGCCAGTCACCGGGGATTCCGTCTTGCTGAACGTTCCGTGAATGATCAGAAGCACGCGATCAGTCTGGCCTGGGGTTGGTGCGTCATTGAGCCAGCTCCACTGTTCCGATCGTGGCAGCGGGTCACATTGCGGACCGGATGTGATGTGCAGAAGTTGTTCAACCGCAACCGTCTCCCGGTCACATTGCTCAACCAGACGGAAAATCAATGGCTTGGTTTCATCGCCTGTGATGGTCCCGATGGCCCAGCGCCCGATGACGCGAAGGTAATCCTTGAACCCACGCTCCAGACCGAGCGCGCCTCGAACCGAATCCTTCATGGCAGCCGTTCCGAGTTCGGAACCGGGCAGCGGAAGTCGCTGACCGGTATTCGGATCGATGATCTGCCACACGCGGATGCCGTTGATTTCGACAAGCTCGAATCCGGGAGTGTTCTCAGGCAAGGGCTCGACGCCGCGAGCCACATCAACGGAGAGTTGACGGATACCTGGACCTGTAATGAGCCCGTCAATCTCCTTGGCTGTGGCCTGGGCCAAGCGTTTTACGCGAATGCGCGATCGGCCTCGCCGCGCCGGCGCCGGGCTCGGTTCCGGCACCATTTCCCGAGCAGCACGCTCGGTGTGCGGGGTCCACAACGATTCAAGGAGCCGAGGCGTCGGATCGCCATAGAGCACGACACTCGCCCAACTGAGCGCATTACGCGCGGGCGTCGCAACACCGTCATTGCTCGCCGCAAGTAGATCGTCTTTCGCCATCGACTTGGCAAAGCAAAGCGCTTCGCCGAGGCTTGCGCGATCGAGCAGCAGCGCACGATAGAAATCGACTGCCAGTTGAGCGGCCACCTGATCATCTACCGGCCACAGCGGCGCGATGTAGGCTGCCACGGCCTGGTTAATGAACGCGGTGGCCAGGCCGAACACATCACTGTGATATCGCATGGCAGAAGCCCCGGTATCCATCCCCGCTTCGCACGCATTGGCGAAGACGAGCCACGGCGGTGAATCTGTCCACGCCAGCGTGTTCCGGATTTCTCGCGCGCAGAGCATGGCGTCGCTGAGCAGCCACGCGCTTGATTCGGAATCCTTCTTGTCAAAGTACGCATGACCGGCATAGTGGATGATATCGAACTGACCGCTGCGGAGATGTTGACGAACATCATTCACGGTGACGTGGATCCCGACGAGCGAGGTCACTCTGATCGGTACCATACCCAGGAGTTCGTCGCCGAGGCGATCGAATTCATTGATCACCATACGCGCCTCGCGTTGAGCCCCAGGCAATTGCCGAGGTCGCCAGCCATGAGTGTGTTCGCACTGGCGCACAAACTCGACAGAGAATTGGGGATCACCGATGACCAACACCTCAATTGGTCCGGGTTTCCGCTGCATCACGCGACGCGCCCGGCCAGCCTCCATGAACACCTGGCGGCCAAGCGCGTAGCGTTCACTGAGCATCCCGTGCCGGTCGCTGATGAGTTCCCATGGATAGCGCATGAACTCAGAAGGGATTTGCAATCGCAAATGGGGCGTTCGGTCAGGTTGCCGCCGCGTCGCTTCACTGTGCTCGTCCAGCAATCGATCGGCCAGATCCTGCAAGATGTCTTCGCCGAGGCTGCGGCCAAACGACTCCAACTTTTGCCGAGCGGTCTCCGTCTCCTCCGAGCTTTGGAGGAGTTGCTGCAGCGCGCCAAGCGTTGCTTCGATGGCCGGTTGAAACACCCGGCTTTTATGCTCCGCGACAATTGCGCCGGCTACCGCCGATTCCAATCGCAACCGGTAGTGCTGCCGGCTGCCCTCAGTATCTTCTGTGATCGTAGGATCAAGGGACAGCGTCAACGCCGTCTTGTCATCGAGCGACTGAAACTGCCCTTTTAGGCCTTCAATGACTGAATCCGGGCTGATCAACCGGCGAAGCAATTCATCGCGGGCCGGGCCGTTGGCATCCGAAAGCATCGAACTGACAAGCCGCCACAGCACGTGCGGTTTTTCGCTGATGAGCTGGAATGCGCCGAGCAGCGCCGCCCAATGAACGCGCTGGGCGAATCGCAAATCGAGATAATTCGAATCAGCCAACTGAAATGAATGCGCGTCCCATTCACTCGATCTCATCGGATCGCGCGTCGGTGGCAGCAGTATGGACAGACCGCGGTCAGCTCTTGGCCGCGCATGCAGCAACACAGCATTGGTCGACCGAGTTGAGGCTGTGAGCACGTCGAGCGCTTTGCCGACTAAGTCGCCGAGTTGTACGATCCGCTCGCCTTGACCGAATTCTGACGTAGTCTCTTTGCCTTCGATGACCAGCTCTTGTTGAAGATTCTTCAACAACGCGAGAAAATCGACGGCCGGCAGATGCTTCCATGCCTTCGGCTGCTTGGCGCGCTGTCGTGAAGTCGGAGAGTGATCGAATTCACCGGTAGTGATCCAATCTGTGTTCCGGCCCGCTCGACTCACGGCATTGAGCACATGCCAGTCGCCCAGGTGTTGCATGAGCGCCAGAGCCATTGTGTCGAGCACGCGCCCGGCATCATCGAGCATGTCGAGATTGACTGCGGCCATCGGCACATCTTTCCCGGGATACGCATCGGCCACAGCATCGACAATGATTCGACCAAGCGCGTGTGCGTCGGCGTTGGACTTGACGGCTCGCGTCTGCCACTTGGTGAGGATGCGTTGGTAAGGCCAACCGTTGTCGGGCAACGATCGCTGCGATGCGACAAGCACATGGGCCAATCCTTCCATCTGGTACGCGATCTCAACGAACGCCGCTGCGCCCATGTCCAACCCGACGAGGTCGACCGGCGCGTGTCGCTTATCTGCAATCTGCTCAAGAATGGCGCGAAGCTCATGTGCTTCGAGCGCATCTCGATCGGTGCGGTCATGACAAATAGTGAAAAGCTTTTGCAGCACGCGAGCATCGCTTTCTTCGACTCCGGAACGACCCGCACCAACTGCCAAATGCTCGTGAACATACTCGGGCGAGATTCCGAGCCCTGAAAAGATGATCGCCACATGATCGGAAGGCGCGTGCTCGATGCCCCACAGGAAAAAATCAATAGCCTCCTTCGGATCCCCTGTGTTGACGCGACCACAATCCTCCGAAGGGAGCGGCGCAGATACGCCTTTGCTAGACTTGGGCGGCAACACATACCGCCGCGCGCCGGCCGCCGTGTCCACCTGGGCGACAACATAAAATCCATCCGTGCTTCCGGCGCGACGGATCTCCTCGAAGTCTTTCTTGATATCGGCCTCCAGGTGATTGTCGCCGCACATGTACAGGAGGAACGTCCACGGTCTTGTGACCAGGTGTTGTTGTCGAGTCATCGGGAACCTCCCCGTTTACCGCCATGCACGCTGTGGCGATAGACGAGTAAAAGGACATCGATCCTCTCCGCGGGCTCTGCGCGCTCTGCGGTGAGATCTATTACACAAGCGAGAGAAACAACCGATCAAAGCTCGCTGCCCGACCTTCGAGCTGCGGCACTTGATCGAACTTGCCTTTCTTGAGCAACTCAATCGTCCGCGCATGTAGTTCGCGATACGTCAATTGACCTTTCTTCTCCTTGATCGCTTCAACCAGGTTGTACGTCAGCGCCCCATTGTACTTCCCGCCGATGTAGGCATCGGCGGACGTTTGCGTATCGCGACAACCCGTGATGAGCAGTTCCGGGATGTTGACGTTCACCGCGTCTTTGCCTTTCTTTGTCCCCTTTCTCAACAGCGCCCGCTGACCCCTCACCGCGCCTCTGAGTCGCCGCCCTGATTCGGCCGCAAGAAGATCCCATGGCGATGGCAGAAACCGCTCGATTCGCTTGGCATCGGGCGGGCGCAGCTCACGCGTGTTCGACCCTGAATGGCAGCAATCCATGATGACCGTCAGATTCACCTTCGGCGACAGTTTATCGAATTGAGTCCGCAGCCAATCGTCGAGCAATGGATCTTTCCAGTCAAGATCGGTCGGACAGAGAATCTCATCTCGATGATCTGCCTCGTCACCGCTCTTGTCCGGCACATTCGAACCGTGCCCGGAATAGTGCACCAGCAGCACATCTCCGGGTTTGGCCCGCGCGATCAGCTTTTCGATTTCAGTCTGCATGCGTTTTTTTGTCGCCTCGTAATCAGCAACAACCTTGATATTGCCCTGACTGAAGCCGTAATACTTCATCAGTGCCGCGCTGAGGTTTTTGACGTCATTCACGCAGCCGCGCAGGTCTGCGCCCGGAACTTCGTACTTGTTGATCCCTACAAGCAATGCTTTTTTTGCCATTCTAGTTTCCTCCTTTTGGCGATCGTTGCGAAATCCATCCGCATAACAGCCGTCAGGTCGACTACTCGAGATCACGAGCAATTCGTTACCGCGGGAGTCACGTCACGGGGCGACCTGGCACCAGATTCTCTCCACCATAACCAGTAGGCTGCATTCTTTCAAAGAATTTTTCAAAAGGCGAGAGATTTTTCACAGCAAGCCGAAAGAGGAAAACGGTGAGCCGGTTAAGACGCCTACACATGCGGGCCGCCTATCCTTTGAGACTGTCCCCCTGTTTAGAGCCGGATTAGCTGCGATATCAGACACCACGCTAAGAGTGCCAAATACTTTTCAGGATACCAATCTGCCGTGTAAATCAGTACACTCATAGCAGTTCGATCACTTTACGCGAGGCGATGGCAGGCTGAGCCTACGGGTCAAGCGAGGACGGGCGAACATGCAGGACGAGCTGCCCAAGACTGATGAGCAGTGGAAGGCGGTGCTCACGCCGGAGCAGTTTTCCGTCTGTCGGCAACAAGGGACTGAACGACCGTTCTCGGGTGAATACTACGACTGTAAAGAAGACGGGATCTACCGGTGCGTCTGCTGTAACAACGAATTATTCGACTCCGAGGCGAAGTTCGACTCGGGAACCGGTTGGCCCAGCTTCTGGGCTCCTCTTGCGCCGGAGCAGGTCAAGACCGCGGAGGATACCACACTGTCGGTACGACGCACTGAGGTGCGCTGCAGCCGGTGCGACGCGCACCTGGGCCACGTTTTCCCCAACGGCCCACCGCCGACACACTTGCGTTACTGTATCAATTCCGTCGCGTTGAGTCTGGCCAAGAGGTAGGGTTGTGTGAGCGAGGGTCACGCGAGGTGCTCAGTAGCGCCTTTGCTATGACTGGCCCTCCCCTGGTCGCACGATAAGCGCAGGCGACACTACCGTCCGCCCCGGTTCAAAAGGATAGCGTGGGCTCAAGAGCGGCTTATAGTCGGCCGGGAAGGCGATCGGGAAGGTAGCCAGTTCGTACGCTCCAGCGCCGACTCGCATTAATCCAAGGCCAAAGCCCGCAAGGAAGCCGGCTGGGATCCCAAGAAGCGGACCCTGCTCTCGCGCCTCATAGCAGATCGTCTTCGGCCATTCCATGAATAGCCCAAGGGTCAAGTTCGTAATACCTCTCAGAGCCTTCTGGCCAGGCGTAGAGGCAGCCAGTTCCCCGGCAACAGCGTGAGTAGTGAGGGCTGTCGATAGCGCAAGCGCAAGCACACCAACACGCAAGGTCCTTTTCATATCAGCGCCTCCAACAGGTTTTAGGAGCCGTTCTGTCGCCTCCACGGCGTACGGCGCGGCACCCTATCAATTGATGACGACTACCTTCTCAGTTCTGATTCTCTCGCAAGCTGCTTGACCTGCTGAGGCGACACATAGAATCGCCCACCGCAGGTATAGTTGGTCCCGGCCACCAACTCCTCCCGAATGACCTCGCTGGTCCCCATGGTCAGTCCGTAGGCCGTCCCGCCAAGCGCCACCGTGGCAGCGCACGCGACAAGCTTGAGCGGCAGCGTAATAACGGTCGCGATCACGCTGATGGCGCCGGCGGACAGGTCCGCCCCGATGGTTGTCTCCTCGGCCCTTACCTGGGACACCGTCCCCATCTGCACTAAGAGGCACAGCGCAAGGATCGCTGTCAGTCGTCTGAAAGGCTTCATGCTGTTATCCTCCCGACTCTAAAAAACAGGGTATAGGGTTTAGGGTGTAGGGTAAAAGCGGAGCACGCCACCGTCCACACTACGAACCATATGCCTCGCACTCCGCACCTCAACCGCTCACTTACACCCCAAACCGGCGCTCGCGCTGCTGAAAGCTTCGAATAGCTCGGAGGAAGTCGATCTTTCTGAAGACCGGCCAGTAGGCGTCACAAAAGTAGTACTCGCTGTACGCGCTCTGCCAGAGCAGGAATCCGCTCAGTCGAACCTCGCCGCTGGTCCGGATGATGAGATCAGGATCGGGCAGATCGTAAGTGTAGAGATACTTCCCGATTTCGTCGATAGAAATCTCATCGATGATCCGCTCCAGCGGGACTCGTCTCGCCGTTTTATCCCTGAGCATGGTCGCAATAGCATCCGCGATCTCCTGTCGCCCGCCATACCCTACGGCGACATTCAAACAAAAAGCGTCGTAGTCCCGCGTCGCATCCTCTGCCTCCTGAATCGCCTTGACCGTGGACTGTGGCAGAAGTTCCATCTTGCCGATAGCCCTGATCCGCATCCGCTTCCGGTGCACCTTGGGATCCTTGGCAATATCGCGCATCTTTTTCTCAATGAGCGCCAGAAGGCCGTCTACCTCCTCCTGACTTCGAGATACATTTTCAGTGGAAAAGATCCAGACGGTCACCATCTTGATCGCGAGGTCCTCGCACCACGTCAGGACCTCCTCCAACTTCTCGGCTCCTCTCCGATGGCCCTCGAGGAGCGTCGAATACCCTCGCTCGCGCGCGTATCGCCGATTGCCGTCGAGGATCAGACCGATGTGCTGGGGCAGCTCTCCATCTCGAACTTCCTGGAACAGCCGCCCTTCGTAGAGACGGTACAGCAGATGCTTAAACATACCACATCGTCCCTTCGTGACTCACTGGCGCCACACCGGTCGCTCCTTGAATTCTTGAATCTTCAGCCTCCCCATCGCAGCTACAAAGACTGCAACCGAACACAGAAGACGAGTATGCATAACGTGATGAAGAACTTACGACTCCGAAAAATTGAAGGGAGACGGCGTCATGACGCTCAGCAACAGCAGCAGCGATGCAAAGCCCACCAGTCTTCTGCGGTCATCCAGCCGGGTCACATCGTTCAACGGAGGAGGATGTTTCAGCCCCAGGATCATGGAAAGCGAGGCCCAGAACAGCCATCCTGGCCAATACGCGATCCCCATACCGATCAGTACCAGTAGGGTGACGATCGCTACCCTTCGGTGCTGCTGACCCACGAGCGCATACGCAATATGGCCGCCATCCAGTTGACCGATCGGAAGCAGATTCAGGGCCGTCACGAACAGACCGATCCAGCCGGCGAATGCAACCGGATGCAACAGCACATCACCCCCCTCCGGTATCGATCCCAGAGTCAACCACTGCAGGAGCGAAAACAAGAGCGGTGTCCCCAGCGCGATGCCGACATGTTCCTTCGCACCTGTGAGGATCAGCTCCGACCAGTGCAGCCCCACGACGATGGCCGGCAGCGCCACGCACAGTCCGGCAAGCGGTCCTGCAATCCCGACATCGAAGAGCGCTCTGCGATCAGTAACCGGCGACTTCATCTTGATGAACGCCCCGAAGGTCCCAAGCCCGATCGGAGCGGGAATAAAATAGGGGAGCGTGACTGTGATGCCGTAGTGCCGAGCGGTAAAATAGTGTCCCAACTCATGAACGCCAAGAATCAACAGCAGCGTGATCGCGAAAGGAAGTCCCTGCGTTAGCGACCGAGGATCCGCGAAGGGATTGGCGCCGCGATTGGCGGCGCCTACGAACACGGTGGTCGTGAGGGTAGCCAGCAGTAGAGCGACGTTCACCCACGGGCCTGTACGAAACAGACGTTTTGCAGGTGCGACTCGGAGGATCCTCAGGTCCTCCTCGCTCCGAAGCAGCGGGTAGTAGCCGTAGGGCGCAAGCCGTTCCGTCAGTTCAGCGACAGCCGTGACGGGATCGATCAGCAATTTGCCTTGGAAACGGACGATCCCATCGAACAGACGTCCCTCGCTGATCGCAAAGACGCCTGCCATCTCTCGTTCAAGAAACAAGAGGACATCCTCTTCCGGGTTCAGCCAGCTTGCCATATCTTTTTTATACCACGGACCCTATGGGCGGTCAAACTCCTCCATCACCTGCCCGCCGACGTCCGATTCTACAAAGGGGAGATACGAGGGATTTGACTGAAGCCGACAACTGAGCACTGACGGCTGACCGCTTCTTTCTAATCAACCTCATTGATCCTTGAGGCTTGCGCGGCTCACATGATAGTAAAAGGCCGCTCGGATATTCAATCGTTCAAAGCGCATCTGCTCGGAAAACTGACCGAAGGGATTGGCTTGCCGGATTGCTCGAATCGCCTCGTTGTCCAGCGGGGCGATACCGGACGTCTGCGTGAGCTGCAGATCGCTTAAGCGGCCATCGCGAGTGATCCCGAAGGTGATTACCAGATTCCCGGTCAGGCCCCGCGCGTTCGGAGGGTAACTCCAGACACTTTCAATCCGCCTTTTCACCCCCATCAGATAGGACGCAAACCGGGAATCCTGGCTGTCCAACGAGACCGTCGGCCCGGTGGAGGAACTTGTATCACCCTCCTCTCCGGTATCAGCCCCCTGGCCGGGGTATTGCCCGGCATCGAGGCTTTTCCATAGCATGGCCATTTGACCCCTGAGATTAGATGGGCGGGTCGATCCACCCACACCCTCGCCCTCGAGCGGCTCTACGTAAGCCGTCTTCGGGCTGGGAGCGGCGGCGCCCTGCAACGTCCGCAGCGGCGGCGGCGTCCAAGGGGTAAGCGCAGTCTGATGGGCGGAAGGGGTGTTGGGTCTCACTGCCGCTGTCGATACCGATGCAGCCGGCGGAGTCACGGCCCTACGAGGGGAGGCTGATGCGAGACGCCGGAAGTGGCGTGAACTGGCCTGCGCTTTTTGCGGACTCGCCTTTTTTGCGCGCCAATGTGTGCGCGCTGTCAACGTCCCAAGAGTTCTACGATCAGGCGAGGGAACAGCCCGGGCCCAACCCGATCGATCGACAATCCGAACCTGGAGAGGCCGATCGGCAGGCAGTCTGGCGGACCGCTGCATGGCGCTGAGCAGGCCGATAAACACCAGATGGGCCAGCAGCGAAACGACGATAAAGTTACGGATTTGCGGATGCTCAGCAAACAACATCCGCAACCCGCCATCTTGAACCTTGACTCTCAACACTAGCCGTTACGATAGTCCGCAGCCGCCATATTTGTCAAGGGTTGATCGCCTCAGAGGCGTCTTCTCGAGTAGAGAACAGATCGCCTGCGTCGGGTACGAAGGTCATCCAGGGAATACCGAGTGAGGGATGTCGATGTACAAGCACGGATACGCCAAAGACCTCTTGTATCGTATCCGGCCGGATAACCTCATCCGGGGGACCATCCGCTACGACGCAACCCGATGATAGAAGGACCAAACGGTCAAAATAGAGCGAAGACAGATTCAGATCGTGTAGCGATGAAACAACCGTCAGACGGCGCTGAAGGTTGAGATCCTTGATCAGCGAGAGAATCCGGATCTGATGATTGAGATCGAGGGAGCGGGTCGGTTCGTCGAGCAGCAGCAGACTCGGCTGTTGTGCCAGCGCCATCGCCAGGATAACCCGCTGGCGTTCTCCTCCGGAGAGTTCGTTGTACAAGCGATCGGCAGCAGACAAAAGATCGGTGGCGGCCATCGCCGCCTGCACCGCATCCAGGTCCTCGTGCGCAGGGCCGCGGTAGCGATGCAGATACGATGTACGCCCCAGCAACACCACCTCCCTCACCGTAAGGGCGTAAGGCAGCAGCAGTTCCTGGGGAACCATGGCGATCGCCCGTGCCCGTGCCGTCCGGCTCATTCCACCCAGATCTTCGCCATCGAAAGAGATCGTACCACCCCCTGGACGCAACAAGCCCAGCATCAACTTCAGGAGCGTTGTCTTTCCCGAACCATTCGGGCCGAGGATTGCCACCCGTTCACCCGGCTCGATGCACAGATCGATCCCCGCAAGCCCGAAGCCGCTCGAATAGGTGAAATGAACGCCGTCGAGACGGACCCCTGGCCTCATCGCCACCCCGACTCCGTTCCGTTCCGCCGTAGGAGGAAAAGAAAAAGGGGACCACCGAGCAGCGCTGTAAAGATTCCTACGGGAAGTTCTGCCGGAGCCGTAAGGGAGCGCGCCGCCGTATCCGCCAATACCAGAAGGGCCGCGCCGGCCAAGGCCGAAGTCGGTAACAGCCGTCGGTGATCCGACCCGACCAGAAGGCGTAGGATGTGCGGAACGGCAAGCCCCAGAAATCCGATCAGACCGCTGACACTGACCGCAGCGCCCGTCAGTAGCGCACCGAGTACGATGATCCGACCGGTCTCTCGATTCAGATCCACCCCCAGAGCTTGCGCCCCCTCTTCTCCCACCGTCAGCGCATTGAGCGACACCGCACAACCATATGCCGCAATAATGCCCACGATAATGATTGGCCCCACTGTCAATAATTGCCTCGGATCATTTACGGCAATCCCACCCATAAGCCAGGTAAAGACTTGGCGCAATCGAAACTCGCTCCCCTCGAACAGCAGGATGCTCAATGAACCCAGATAGCCGAGCACGGCGTTGACAATGACCCCGGCAAGCAGCAGGGTCACCGGTGAGCAGCGTCCGTCCACCCGCGCAAGCCGGTAGACCAGCAGTACCGCCAGCAGGCCGCCGACGAAGGCTGAGACCGCCACCGATCCAAAACCGAGAATAGAGGCCGGGGGCAGGACAAGCATAGCGACCGTCGCGGCGAAGCCTGCACCGGCAGATGTGCCGATAATATACGGATCGGCAAGCGGGTTACGAAGTAATCCCTGGAACAGGACGCCGGCAGTCGCCAGGGCTGCGCCTACCAACGCTCCGCCGAGGACCCTGGGTAGCCTGAGCTCGAGCAGGATCGTCTCATCCGCGCCGTGCCAAGTGATGGGGCCATGCGAAATGCCGATCGATCGAAGAAGGATTTTGAGGATGGTCATGGGAGCTAACGCGACCGCACCCTGCATTACACCGATGAGCAGCGCCACGAAGAGTAAGACCGACAAGGCAACGTAGATGCGCGAGCGATGTCTCATCGAAATCGGTCCGGATGCAGCAGTCTGGCTAACAGCTCGAGGCCCTCAACGATCCTTGGTCCTGGCCGGCTGATCGAGCTTGAATCGATCGTAGCCACCGCCCCCAGACGTACCGCCCGTAAGCGACTCCACCCGGGGCGTCGAGCCGCCAGTCCCGCCGCGTGAGGATTCGCAGGCGCGAGGGGATCGGCCAGGATGATCACATCAGGGTCGGCCCTGACCAGTTCCTCCAGACTGAACTGGGGCCACGCCGTTCGAGAACGAGCAGCAACATTGACCCCGCCAGCGAGCTGTACAAGGACATCGATAAATGATCCTGGACCGGCTGTGAAGGGACGGCCAGGATCGCTGCTGTCCAGCTCGATAAAGAGCGTCGGCCTGGGGGCGTCTCGTACCTTCGCCACGACCGCCGACACACGCTGCCGCATGGCGCGAACTAACGCCTCGGCTCGCGCCTCAGCGTCCACGATTCGCCCGATCAGAAGGATGTTTTTGTACAGGTCGTCGAGTGTCCGTGGCGCAAAAATGATGATCTTGATCCCGTACCGCTCCAGGGGCAGCAGCGGTTCGCCACCCCCACGGGTCGACAGAATCAGGTCCGGATTGAAACGGACAACCTGCTCCAGGTTAGGATTGAGTGGGGTGATCCGTGGCTTCGCCTTCGCCGCCGGCGGAAAATCGCTCCATTGGTCAACGGCTACGATGCGGTCCTCGACGCCGAGGGCGAACAGAATCTCGGTATGGCCCGGCGTGAGCGCCATAATCCGCTCCGGCGGCCGGTCTACAGCCACAGTCCGCCCTGCGTCATCAATAACTGTGAGGGGGGCTGCGTCGGCAGGCCCCCACAAGAACAGCGCGATCCAGGCCAACAGGATCGCCCGGCGCGTCATAGGCTCCCCTTCAGACCAAACAGCCACGTGATGCCCGGCGCCGAAAATCCTGAGACTTGTTGGTAATCCCGGTCGAAGAGGTTCTGGATCTTTCCGAACAGCGTGAGTTCCCGGAGATGGCGGGTGTCCTTCAACAGCAGGTACGAGCCCGCCAGATCGACGGTCGTATAACCCTCAGCGGTCACCCGTTGAGTGACGAAGGTAGCCGGATCGGTGAAGATATCCGACCGATGACCGACAAACGTGGTCACCAGGCTTGTATGCAGGCGACGCCACACATAATCAATGGAAAGCGTCCCGGCGTGCCGGGGTCGGCGAAGTAGCCGCTCACCCTTCTGCAACGCGACTGACCCGATGCCGCCATCATCGAGCACCTTCGTATCCAGAAAGGTATAGCCGCCACCGATCGTCAGGCCGTACCCTGGGCGGATTGTCGCGGCCAACTCGACCCCCTCCGCCCTCGCCTTCTGGACATTACAGAAGCTGGCCGGACAGCCAGACGTAGGACTGAAAATGAAGGCGATCAGGTCCTCAAAGTGGTTGTGAAAGTACGTCACTGAGAAATCGGCCAGACCCTGAAATAGCGGCTGGTCAAGACCGATCTCCCAGCTCCTGGTGCGCTCCGGTCTCAACTTGGGATTGCCGACGACAAACTGACTTCCATCGCCGAAGTTCTCAATAAAACTCGGCTCCTTGATCCCCTCACCGTAAC
>DATMXF010000162.1:0-12414 GCA_035561835.1 Patescibacteria group bacterium | reverse complement strand
GCGGCCATCGTGGGCCGAGAGTGGGTAATCTCCGATCCGGATGAGTTGACCGTGTATGAGTGTGACGGGATGACCTACCTGGAGAAGGCCATGCCAGATGTTGTGGTTCTTCCGGATAATACAGACCAAGTCGTCGCGGTTGTGAAGCTCTGTGGCAGGGAGCAGCTTCCCTTCCTGCCGCGTGGAGCGGGGACCGGGCTGTCTGGCGGCGCTATTGCCGTTCAGGGCGGGGTGATCATCGGGCTGAACCGCATGAATCGGATATTGGAGATCGATATCCCAAATCAGCGCGCCGTAGTAGAGCCGGGCCTGGTGAACCTCGCCCTGACCCAGGCGGTTCAGGATCACGGCCACTATTTTGCCCCGGATCCGGCAAGCCAGGCCGCCTCCAGTATCGGCGGCAATGTGGCCGAGAACGCCGGAGGACCCCACTGCCTGAAGTACGGGACCACGACGACGCATATTCTCGGGCTTGAGGTGGTCCTGGCATCGGGAGCGATTGTCCCGATTGGCGGCAAGACGCTGGACTGTCCCGGCTACGATCTCACCGGCCTCTTTACCGGCTCCGAGGGGACCTTGGGGATCGCCACGAAGGTCGTCGTTCGCCTCCTCCCCCACGCTGAGGCCGTCAAAACACTGCTGGCTTCCTTCCGCGCCATCGACGCGGCCAGCGAGGCGGTGTCGGAGATCATCGCCACAGGCATTATCCCATCGGCCCTCGAGATGATGGATCGACACATCATCAGGGCGCTTGAAGAGTGGTTGCATATCGGTTACCCTGAAGGCGCCGGCGCGGTGCTGCTGATAGAACTGGATGGGCCGGCCGCAGAGATCGAGGCCCAGACGAAGCAGATTACGCAGATTTGTGACCGGTGCGGCGCCCTGGACCTGCGGATCGCCAGGGATGAGCAGGAGCGGGCCCTGCTCTGGAGGGGACGGAAGGGCGCGGTTGCGGCCGTGGGCCGGATCACCCACGAATTTTACCTGCAGGATGGCGTGGTCCCTCGGACCACACTTCCGCAGGTGCTCAGAGAGATCGAGGCGATCGCGGAGCGCAATGCCTGTGTGATTGCGAATGTGTTCCACGCGGGTGACGGGAACCTCCATCCCCTGATCTGTTTCGACTCTCGCAGGGAAGGGGAATTGCAGAGGGCCTTTGCGGCCGGGGCGGAGATCATGAGGCTCTGTCTCTCGGTTGGCGGCAGCATCACGGGGGAGCATGGGATCGGGATGGAGAAGATCGACTTCATTCCCCTCATGTACAGCCCCGATGACCTTGAGGCAATGCGGAGGGTTCGTGCGGCATTCGACAGCTCTTCACGGTGCAACCCCGGTAAGCTCTTGCCCTCCAGCAGGTCCTGTGGTGAAACCAACATATCGTATCGACCGCACCGTGTTGAACGGGAGGGCCTCGCTCAACGCTACTGAAGGAAAGACAGGGTATAGGGTTCAGGGTGTAGGGTGTAAAGAAAAACCCATGCCTTGTATCCCCAGACCCTACACCCCACACCCCAGACCCTTTCCCCATACCTGGTAACCGAACGACCTCGCCATACGTATCTATGATGGATAGGAGGGAAGATCAGGAACCTGCGGAGAGATGGCGAGAGGCTTCCGAACGGGAAGCCGATCTCATCCGACAGGCGCAGGAAGGTGACCGACAGGCCTTCGAGGCCCTGCTCAGGTTGCATGAACAGCATGTGTTCGCCATTATCGGCAGCTTCATCCGGCGCAAGCAGGACGTGGAAGACCTGGCTCAGGACATCTTCCTGAAAGCGTACCTGGCTATCCGGCGGTTTCGACCTGGGGCCCCATTCGCGCCATGGCTTCGCCGGATCACTGTCAACACCTGCTACGATCACCTCCGAAAAATCCGTCGACGCTCCGAGGTCACCTTTACCGATCTGGGCGAATCCGACCGTGATGTGATGCACATCCTGATTGAGAAAGGGTATCCGTCGACCGGAACCGGGAGTGGAGATCAGGTTGCCGCCAGGGATCTCGCGGAGCGGATACTGGCCGGCCTGACGCCAAAGGATCGACTGGTCGTCACATTACGCGAAGTTCACGGGCTTGAGATTACGGAGATTGCCGACGCCCTCGGCTGCTCTCGAGCGGCCGCGAAGGTCCGCCTGTGGCGGGCGCGCCGGGCGATGCAGGCTTGGCTTCAGCGCTTGATCCGTCAGGAAGAGGAGACAGCGCATCGTGAAGGGAGGGGCGAATGACTTGCCGGGACGTCACACAATTGCTGAAGCGGGAAGGACGCGAGGGTCCTGCCTTTGCGGATGATAGCGAGCTTGCGCTTCATCTGAAGAGCTGCCGCCGGTGCAGTGAGGCGCTGAAGGTCGTGAGACTGTCGTCGGCTTTGCTCCAGAGCTTGCGCGAAGAGGTCGGCGGGTCCGGACCCACCTTCTATCCACGGTTACGAGCGCGACTGGAGGATACGGAACCCGGCCAACCCGACATCAACCTGCTCGATGCCTTGGGATTGGCGAGGCGATTAATCCCGGCCCTGGCTATGGGGGTCCTGCTGCTCGCCGGGGTGACGCTCTCCATAAGCGGGTCGCATTCGTCGCTCCCGGTTCAGGTGCGGAGCGGAACGGATGTCTATGCCTTTTCACTGGAGGAAGTGAACCTGCCGGGAGTGGTCGGGGAGCCCAGCCGGGACCAGATGCTGGCGTTCGTGCTCACCCAAAGTGCGAGGCCTGCCCCGGACACCGATCCAGGGTGCGACGTGCGAGGCGTGACGTGCGAAGATAGGGGTTCGAGGTAATCAGATGATGGCGACACGCGCGAAGGTCGGTCTCGCCTTTCTCGTTGTCTTTCTCTTGGGTGTCGCGGCGGGCGCCCTGAGCTGGTCGGCGTACTCTCGCCGGGGGGAAGCGACGCGCCAGACGATATGGACAGGGAAGTTCAATCGGGAGCGCTACATCAGAGAGTTGGCGGAGGCGGTGCAACTCCAACCGGAACAGACAGGCACGTTGAATACGGCGCTGGATGAGACACGCGAGGAGTTTCTGACCCTGCGCAGACGTCTTCAGCCGCAGTTCGACGAAGTGAGGCAGCGAGCGCGCCAGCGGATCCGTTCGATCCTGAATGCCGATCAGCAGCCCCGCTTCGAGGCGTTTGTCAAGCGGTGGGACGAGGAGCGTCGACTGGAGGAATCCGCCGCCTCTCAATCGAAGGCGTCAGAGCGAAAGCCGTAGGACAGGGTGGAGGGTAAAAGATCAGGCTATGGGGTGTAGGGTATAGGGTGTGGGGTAGATATCCCACACCCAAAACTCCATACCCTGTTTTTCAAAGGAGGGAGCATGACGGCGCTACAGCGCAAGGTATGTGTATGGGCGATGTCGGTGATCTGTCTGGCTGTGGTGCATGCGGTTGTAGCGAACGCTGAGGACGATCTATCACCTCCTCTAGCGCAGAGTCGCGTCGAACTCTCTAACGATCTGGCGCGATCGGTCGGTTCCGCGGCGCCCCAAGACCAATCGACTGCTGATGAATCAGGCGACGTAGGCGAGCTTCGCCTCGCGCTCCGCGAGGCTGTTGTGCTGGCGCTGAAGAATAACCTTGATATTGCTATCGCCGCCTACAACCCAAAGATTAAATCCGAGGGCATCAGTATCGCGAAGGCGATCTTTGATCCGACCTTCTCCCTGACGCTCGATGCGAACCGGACGGTCACGCCGACCTTTAACGTTCTTCAGGGGACTCAGGTCAGCATCATAGAGAACCGGGACATCAATACCTCGATAGTCCAGAAGCTCCCGTTCGGCGCCAGCTATACGTTGAGCATGACCAACAACCGGTATGACACGAACTCAGCTTTTGCTCAACCCCCGAACGGGTTGAACCCCTCTTACAAGAGCTTTGTTGTTCTGAGCATCACGCAGGATCTCCTGAAGAATTTCGGTATCGATGTGAATACTGCGCCGATCAAGATTGCCAGGAATGATCAGGCGATCTCAGTCACACAACTCCGTCAACAGGCTAATCAGGTCATTACCAACGTTCATAACGCCTACTGGAATCTCGTCTTTGCCATTGACAATCTGGAGGTCCAGAGGCGCTCGCTGCGCTTGGCCAGAGAACTGGAGGACCTCAACAAGGCGCGGGTACGGGCCGGTGTTGCGGCGCCGGTCGAGGTGACACAGGCGGAGGCCCAGGCCGCCGCCCAGGTCCAGAACGTGATCCTGGCCGAGAAGGCCGTCAAGGATGCCGAGGATCAGCTCAAGCTCATCATCAACTTTCCTGACGGCGAGCGAATCTGGGCCAGGACCCTCCTCCCGGCCGATACGCCACCGTTTGAAGTGGCGCCGGTCAATACCGAAGTGAGCATTCAGGAGGCGTTGGAGAAGCGGCCAGAGTACGCCGCGGCCAAGCTGACGCTCCAGAACACCGACCTCAATCTCAGGGTTGCCCGGAACCAGTTGCTGCCCAGCCTCCAATTACAGGGTAATGTCGGCCTCAACGGCCTCAATGGCAGCGCCGGCGGCGATCTGGATCGGTTGACCTCAGGCGATTTTACGCAGTGGTCGGCAGCCCTGGTCCTGACGTACCCGTTAGGCAACCGCTCTGCCAGGTCGGCATTGATTCAGGCGAAGCTTGGCCACGATCAGGCAGGGACAAGTCTACTGAATCTCAAGCGTCAGATCATCTCTCAGGTTCGGGAGGCGGTCCGTCGCGTGGAGGCCGATGTCCGTCGCGTGGAGGCCACCAAGGCGGCGCGGGCGCTGGCTGAGGAGCAACTCCGGGTCGAACAAAAGCGGCTCGAGGCCGGCGTCACCACGACCTTCAACGTCCTGTCGTTTCAGCGAGACCTGGCGGCGGCCCAGGCCAGCGAGATCCAGGCAATCACAACCTACAATCAGGATCTGGCCAATCTCGAGCTTCAGAAGGGCACGATCCTGGAACGAAATCACCTCGAACTGTGATATCGATGAAGATGCCAAAAGCGAAGGTGGTGTTGGTCATCGTCGGCCTGATCGCGCTGTCCGGTCTGGGTAGCTGGGCGTACCTGCGTGGGCAGAGCCGGGTTGAGTACCGGACGGCGACGGTTGAGCGGGGTGACATCGAGGCAACGATCTCCGCTACCGGCAATCCTAACGCCGTCGTCACCGTTCAGGTCGGCAGTCAAGTCTCCGGAAACATCAAGGAACTCTACGCCGACTTTAATACGAAGGTCAAGAAAGGGCAACTGGTGGCCAGGATCGATCCGGAGATCTTTGAGGCCAAGGTGAACCAGGCGAAGGGCAACCTGGACAACGCCCGAGCTGCCGTCCTCAACGCGCGGGCGATGCTCCAGAAAACCGAGGCCGACATTGCCAACGCCAAGGCTTCACTGGAAGGTGCGAAGGCGAACATGGCCAAGGCCAGGGTTGCCGTCCTGGATGCCCAAATCAAACTGGGGAGCCGGATCAACCTCTTCAAGGAAGGCGGCATCTCGGCAGAGGAGCGGGATTCGGCGCAGGCGACCTACGATTCCAACATCGCGGCCCTCGATGCCGCGAAGGCCCAGGACCAAGCTGCGGGATATTCCCTTCGCGCCGCGCAAGCCCAGCACGAAGTGACGATGGCCCAGATCGCCGCGGCGGACGCGCAGGTAAAGCAGAACGAGGCGGCCCTGAAACAGGCGCAGGTCGATCTCGATCATACCTATATTCGGGCACCGGTGGACGGGACTGTGGTCTCACGGAATGTGGACGTCGGGCAGACGGTAGCCGCCAGCTTCTCCGCCCCGACCCTGTTCCTGATCGCACAGGACCTGACCAAGATGCAGGTGGACACGAACGTGGATGAGGCCGACGTTGGACGGATTCGAGTCGGACAGGACGCGACCTTCACCGTAGACGCTTTCCCGGGTGAGATCTTTAAGGGAAAGGTCGTCCAGGTCCGGCAGGCCCCAATGAACGTCCAGAACGTCATCACCTACAATGCCGTGATTGGGGTCGCGAATCCGGACTTCAAGCTGTTCCCGGGAATGACGGCGAATGTCAAGATCCTGGTAGACAGGCGAACGAATATCCTGAGGATCCCCAATGCAGCCCTGCGATTTCGACCCCCGGATCTGAAGGAGCTGCCGAAACAAGGAGGTAATGCATCCGCCCGAAGCCCACAGGGATGGCTGACGGGTCAGGGGGCCCATGATGTCCGCGATACTCAGAAGACTGGAGGGGATCAGACCATCTGGATTCTGGGCAAGGATAGGCAGCCTCAGCCGGTCACAGTCAAGCTGGGTCTTGCCGATGAGCGTTTCACCGAGATCATCGAAGGTAACCTCGATGGAGGACACGAAGTCATCGTGGGGACCGCATCGAAAAATGGCCAGTCCGCAGGCGGGTCGGCTCAACCGTTCGGCCAACGTGGGCCGAGGTGGTAGGATAGGGTCTTGACAGCTCTTATTGAGATCGACAGCCTGATAAAGGACTATCGACTGGGCGATGTGACTGTCCAGGCGCTGAGGGGAGTCTCGTTCCGAATTGAACGAGGGGAGTTTGTGGCGATCATGGGCGCCTCCGGGTCCGGCAAATCCACTTTGATGAACATCCTGGGATGCCTGGACAAGCCGACATCCGGCAGCTACCGGCTTGACGGCGTCAGCGTGGGTCAGCTCAATCGAGATGAGCTTGCCCAAATTCGAAATAAGAAGATCGGCTTCGTCTTTCAGACCTTCAACCTCCTGGCCAGGACCACCGCCGTCGCGAATGTAGAACTTCCACTCCTGTACAACGGCACTGCGGTCCGCGAGCGCCGAGCCAAGGCTCTCAAGGCCCTCCAGGCGGTCGGTCTTGAGGACAGAAAAGACCATCACCCAAATCAGCTTTCAGGGGGTCAGCAGCAGCGAGTGGCGATTGCGCGCGCCCTTGTCAATGAGCCGCAGATCATCCTGGCGGATGAGCCCACCGGCAATCTCGACTCGAGAACCAGTTCAGAGATTATGGTAATTTTCCAGCGGCTGAATAAGGAGGCGGGGATCACCATTGTTCTGGTGACCCATGAGCCGGACATCGCGGCCTACGCCGGGCGCATACTCTTTTTCAGAGACGGCCGACTACTGCGGGATGAGGCGGTGGACCAGCCAAGAGTAGCGCTCCAGGAGTTGCAGCAGCGTCCGACAGACGAAACAGGATGACCCGGTCCATGAATCTGTTAGTCAATGTCAGGATCGCCTTGAGGGCGCTCAGGGTCAATCGACTTCGATCGGCGCTCACGATGCTCGGGATCATCATTGGCGTAGCTGCTGTGATCGCCATGGTGGCCGTGGGCTCCGGGGCCACTGCCTACATTCAGGAGCAGATCCGAAGTATCGGCAGCAATGTGATCCTTGTCCTGTCTGGCAGCACAACCAGCGGCGGGATGCGCGTAGGCGCCGGGTCGATCATGACGCTGTCGGAAGACGACGCGAAGGCCATTGCCGGCGAGTGCCCGGCGGTGGCGCTGACGGCCTCCAGCATACGTGGAACCGGACAGGTCGTCCTTGGGAACAATAACTGGTCTACAGTCATTCAAGGGGTTACACCGGAATACCTCGAAATCCGCGAATTTCAGGTCCTCAGCGGTCGTTCTTTCACCTGGCAGGATGTGGACGGGGCAACCAAGGTGGCGCTTGTCGGCAATACGGTCGTGGAAAATCTGTTCGGCGGCAACGACCCTGTCGGACAGATCATTCGGATTAAGCGAGTGCCGTTCACCATCCTTGGGACGCTGGCACCAAAGGGCCAGTCAGCCTGGGGACAGGATCAGGATGATGTCATCCTGATTCCCATCTCGACGGCCAAGCGGAAGGTGCTTGGCGTAAGCCACGCCAATGCCAGGGCAGTAGGGGCGATCGTGGTGCAGGCTCGCGGGCCAACGATGATGAAGGACGCTGAAGAACAGGTTGTGGCTCTCCTCCGACAGCGGCATCGTCTGCAGCCGGAGGAGGATAATGACTTCACCGTACGGAATCTCGTGGAGGTGTTTAGCGCCCAGGAGCAATCGGCTCGGGTGATGTCGATCCTACTAGGCGCCATCGCCTCAGTCTCACTGGTCGTAGGCGGGATCGGCATTATGAATATCATGCTGGTGTCCGTAACGGAGCGGACGCGAGAGATCGGACTGCGGTTGGCGGTTGGCGCCAGGACGCGCGATATCCTGACGCAGTTCCTGGTTGAGGCGGTCACCTTGTCACTCATCGGGGGCTTGATCGGGATTGCGCTTGGCCTCTCGGTCTCAATCCTGATCTCATATTTCGCCATGTGGTCAACCCTGGTCAGCGGGGGCGCCGTCGTGACGGCCTTTGCATTCTCGGCGTTGGTGGGGATCGGTTTCGGCTACTACCCGGCCCGCAAGGCTGCCTTCCTCGACCCGATTGAGGCATTGAGATACGAATAATAAACAGCCATCTGCTTTCAGCTTCAAGCTGACGGCTGAACGCTGAATATGAGCGATCCTGGATTCGAGCTATTCGAGACGACGGCGGATGTCGGAATTATGGCGTGGGGCGGAACTCCGGAGGAGCTCTTCGCCAACACCGCCCGAGGGATGTTTGTACTGATGGTCGACTCCGGAACAGTGCGCTCCGCCGGCATCCTTCCGATTGAAGCGCAAGGCAGAGATCTTCCGTCCCTGCTGGTGGCCTGGTTGAATGAACTGTTGTACCGATGTGAAGCGGAAGAGTGGGCCCCCTCGGACGTACGAGTGACGGCGGTCGAGAGTGAGCGCGTGAGCGGCGAGCTGGTGGGAGAACCGGCAGACCGGGAGCGGCATCGGTTCAAGGGCGTGGTCAAGGCCGCCACCTACCATCTGCTCGAATGTCACAAGACCGACGATCGCTGGCGCGCCCGAGTCGTCTTTGATGTGTAACCTCAGCGATGCACCGCCACCCCGACCTTGGCGCACCACCGCTCGACCGGACAGCGACTACAGAAGGGAGAAATCGGTCGGCAGAGGTTCTGACCGAATGGGACCAGCAGGTCGTTGTAAGAGATCCAGTGCCGCTTCGGCAGCTTCAATCGGAGGGCCATCTCGGTCTGCTCGGGGGTCCTGGCGCTGACGTAACCCCAGCGATTCGAGATCCGATGGACATGCGTATCGACGCAGATCCCCGGCTTTCTGTAGCCGACCGTTACGACGAGGTTGGCGGTCTTCCGGCCAACGCCGGTGAGACTAAGGAGCGTCTCAATCGTATCGGGGACGCGCCCATCGAATCGGGTGAGCAGATCCCGGCAGACCTTACGGATGGTTCCGGCCTTCGTCTTATAGAAACTGACCGGGTAGATTGCTTGGGCGATTTGTAGCTCACTGAGTGCGAGTATCGTGTCGGGTCGATCGGCAAGTCGATACAGCCGCTCCGAGGCTTCACCCGTAATCTGATCCTTGGTCTGCTGGCTCAGGATGCAAGAGATCAGGACCCGAAACGGATCGCGGGAGTCCTCGGCGATCTTACCCACGACGGCGGGCTCCCACATGCTGATCGCGTGTTGGACCTGCTGCAAGACTTTAGTGATCTGCCGGTTGGTAACCAATGGGCTGATCGTACTGGAAGGGAGATTTCAAGGGGTCAGAGAATTGGAGGTTGAGGAGTTCTTGATAATCTGGATGACCTCTTCAGGGCTATGAGCCACCTTGAGTAGCGCGAGGTCGTCCGGCGAGATCTTCCCCTCGCTCATGACGGGATCGCGGAGCCACTCCTGTAAGCCGCGCCAGTAGTCGTCGTCTGTCAGGATGACGGGGAACGGCTTGATCTTTTTGGTCTGGATCAGCGTGATCGACTCGAATAGCTCATCCAAGGTGCCATAGCCACCCGGCAGGATGACGAACGCGATAGAGTGCTTTACGAACATGACCTTCCGGACGAAGAAGTGCTGGAAATTCACCAGCTTGGTCAGATAACGGTTCGGTTCCTGCTGTTGAGGAAGCTCGATGTTGAGGCCGACTGAAACGCCGCCCACCTCGTAGGCGCCTTTGTTCGCCGCCTCCATGGCTCCAGGGCCCCCGCCGGTGAGAACGGCATACCCGTGTTGAGCCAACAAGCGGCCGATCTGCTCGGCCATCGCGTAGGCGGGATCATCGCGTCCGATATGCGTCGATCCGAAGACAGAGACTGCCGGCGGAATTGTGGCGAGCGCCTCCAACCCGTCGACGAACTCTGCTACAACGCGGAAAACCATTCGGATGTCTTGCGCAGCCAGGCGGTCAAGGGCAAATGGGAATTTCATGTCGGGTCCGATTCCTCCTTCGCTATCCCATAATAAATTATGATAACACATCATATCATGGCCGGATAGCGACCACGAGGGGTGAAAAGACCACATGACCGTTGACAAGACGTCGAAATTTTGCTGATATAGAGTGGCCAGAGGGTCAGATTATAGACTCACACCCGACTCCCCGCATTCGGCTTTGGCGCAGAGGTGTGAGATCGTGCAGGATCGCGCCTGATATGTCCACGGCGCGCACGTGTAAGGAGAGAAAATGCTCGATATCCGCTATCGAATCGACCGGATGAAGGCGTTGAATGCTCTGGGGGAAAGCGGTCTCAATGAGACCCAGGCGCAGCAGTTGGACGAGCTGTGCCGGGCTCAAGATGAGGACGGGATGCTTGCTCTCCTGGAGGGGACAGTGCTGAGCTCGCCGGCCGATAAAAAGCTCGATATCCTTCGACGGGCCAAGCTGGTTGGGGAGCGGCTGACTGAACTGAGCCGGATCATCCCGCTCCCCCACGAGAAGATCCAGGAGCTGTACCCGCAGATCCGCGACATCAAACTCGCATACGAGCTGTTAACCACACAGGCCGAACGATTTGTGACGCGGGTCTGACGCGCTGGAATCAGACGGAACCAAGAGATTGGAGGAGGCAGATGGAGGCGCCAGTCGTCATATACGGGAAGGATACCTGACCCTACACCTCGGCAGCCCGGGAGGACTATGCCAAGCGGAAGATCCCGTTTACCTACCTCAATGTCAAACAGGACCCGAAGGCGCTCGCACAGATGTTGGAGATTGCGAAAGGCTCACGCGACGTCCCGGTCATTGTCGAGAAGGGCAAAGTTACCGTCGGATTTGGCGGAACCTGAGCAGTCTAGAGGCGCCGACGGTCGTCGGCGTAAGTGAGAACAGGGTATGAAACCTGAAAACTGGCGTCAGCTCAATATTATTCTGGGGATGGTCATGCTGTTGGCCTCCATGTTCGCGATGAGGTATGTTGCAAAGTTCTTAATCTGGTTGGGTTAAACTTTCGCCTCAGATTCCGACACCCCCCCGCAGCAGACCGATACGCAGTGCGTTTACCACTCCTGATTCCCTGAACTCTCCCTATGCCGACGTTGAAGACAGTGCCGAGCTGAAGAACTGGCCACAGAGTCCATTCTTCCATCCTTGGGTCGGAGACTTCTCTGGTCCCATCATGGCTGTCCCCCGCCAACCAGGGTCTCGACCCATTGAAGCACACTCGCAGCCAAATCCACCGCCTGCACATATTCCTCGTTTGTTACGGGATCGCCGATTCCTGGATAGCGGGATTCGAACGCGAAGCTCGTCAGAACGACTGCTTGTTGGATCTCCTCCGGGATGTCTATTCCTCTCCGTTGAAGACCTGTAATCAGCTCCTCCAGGTCATGGGTGTACCGAAAGGTCCAGCCTCTGGAGACGTACACGGCCTTCAAGGCCTTCTCGGCCGCCTGCTGGGCGTGAAAGCAGAGGTCCTCGTAAAATCCGCCTTCTGGCAAGGGGACACGAGACAGCGCCAGGTCGCCTCTGGCGCGCGCAAGCCAGTCCGCTACCGATCCTGGAATCGGCGCGCTATGCGGCACGATAGAGTTCCCTTCCCTCGCGTAGCGCCGGGAACAACACCATGGACGGATTGTCGCCGTAATCGCGGATGTCGCTCTCGGTGACCACGACCACATCCTTAGCGATCCCCATGCCGAGGAGGCCGCGGTAGATGTCTTGAGCGGTGCGCCTGCGGTGGACGCCATCCGGCATGACCACCAGAATATCGAGGTCGCTGTTCGGTCCCATCTGGCCGCGCGCGGCAGACCCAAACAGAAGGATCTTCAGGGGGTGGACCGTTTCAACGATCCGCCGTACCAGTTCGTTGAGGGTAGCCTCTTTCAAAATGATCGCTGCTTCCATCGTTGTCCTCCATAGGGGGCTGAATCGTCTTGTGACCGCATACGATGGGCAAGGACATCGACCGATAGGTAGTAATGGGTCCCCCTTGGTGACCTCGCGCCATCCGAAACGAGCTGGGTCCTTAATCGGCCCCAGCCACGCTTTTGCCGGGCTCAATCGTGATGATATTTCGGTAGTCCATATGCCAATGATAGGCGCATGGTATCCGGCGGTCAAACTCCAATCATGCGTCAGTCGTGCCGGCTAAAACGGCGCGCTTCAATACGTCTGCTCCAGCCGAGCGTTAGCTAAAGAACTTCT
>DATMXF010000161.1:0-12640 GCA_035561835.1 Patescibacteria group bacterium | reverse complement strand
GCCACCGCCTGTCTGTCGTGCCGGCTTAGTCGGGCCGGACGACTCCTTCCGCCTCCTCGATGTGCTTAACTGCCTCGTGTGAAGCCTCCTTCCCAGCCGCATTCGGGGCCAGCGCTTCGATCTCTTTCAAGGTCGGCAACTCCGAAAGGTCCTTGAATCCAAAATACTCCAAGAAGGCGCGGCTGGTCCCATACAGGATCGGTCTGCCCACCTCGGGCTTTCGTCCGAGAATCCGGACCAGATCACGCTCGACCAACGTCTTTAAGACGCCGTCAACCATCACTCCTCGAACCGCTACAATCTCCGGTTTGGTAATCGGCTGCTTATAGGCAATGAGCGCCAACGTCTCGAGTGCGGCCCTGGACAGCCTGGCCGGTTTAGATCCGCGAAGCCGCTGGATCCCAGGCGCCGCCTCCGGTTTTGTCGTCAGGCGATAGCCCCCCGCAACCTCGCTGACGACAATGCCTCGATCCGGTTGGCGGTATTTTTCCAATAAGTCGGCGAGCAGGCGGCTAACCTCGGTTTTGGAGTACCCATCGAGTACCGCCTCGATGCGCTCCAGCGAGAGCGGCGTGTCAGAGACAAACAACAACGCCTCGATGATCCCGAGCGGGCTGAGGTCAGCCTGGGTGTCCATCGGTCTCCACGGCCGTTTCAACGGTTCGATAGATCGTGATCTCACCACCCGGCTCGGTTTGCCTGGCCCGGACCAGGCCTCGACGCAACAGCTCGAGCAGCCCGAGGAAGGTGGCGATCAGTTGGAGGCGTGTCGTCACCCCTTCAAAGAGGGCCATAAACAACACCGGGCTCTGAAGCGCCAGCCGATCCAACAGCGCCACCATTCGCTCTCCTACGTTGATCATCTCCGGGGTGATTTCGCCCGCTACGGCCTCCGGTGCTCGCTGCATCACCGTCATAAATGCGCGAAGCAGCGCGGAGAGACTGATCTCCAGGGGACCGTCGGCGATCGGAACCGCAGGATCGGCAGGCCTTACATAGAGGAGCGACTGGTCCGCTTCCAGCTCCTCGAACGTCATGGCCGCCTCCTTAAACCGCTTGTATTCCAGCAGACGTTCTACCAACTCTTGCCGCGGGTCCTCCGCCGGCGGCCCCTCCGCTGCCACTTCTTCAACCGGGATGAGCATCTTTGACTTGATGTGGATCAGCGTAGCGGCCAGCACCAGAAACTCTCCCGCAACCTCCAGATCCAACTCTTTCATCTCGGCCAGGCATCCCAGATACTCCTGAGTAATCTTGGCAATAGGGATGTCGTAGATATCGATCTCGTTAACCTGGATCAGATACAACAGAAGATCCAGCGGACCTTCAAACATCTCCAGACGAACGCGATAGCTCATCGCTCAACGAGCCTCGATCCAGGGTTCAACCTTACCAAAACGTTTGGGACCGATCCCATCAACCTCCAGAAGCCCGCTGGTATCGGCGAACACACCATAGGCCTTTCGATGGGCGACAATCCGCTGAGCCAGCGTCGGACCGATTCCGGGCAGCGTCTGAAGCGCTGCAGTATCCGCATGATTAATATCTACACGACTGCCCGGTCTGGGCTTTGCGATCCTGGCCGCCCGCGACGATACGCGAGTGTGCGCAGGAACCCGCTCTTCGGGGAGCCGGAGTATTCCGAGATCGACGGTATGGCTATTACTGAATGGCCTGAGGAGAGCAGGACCCCATACGATACCGGCAATCGCCATACCGAAGAGGCTGGCCACGATCGTCTCGCGTCTGGTATACGCCCCCTTCACGCACGCTCCTCTATTAGCTTGTACTCGGCCAGGCCGAAGGCCTCGTGAAGAACCCGAACGGCCAACTCTCCATATTTGGCATCGATCACACAGGAAACTTTGATCTCAGAGGTACTGATCATCAGGATGTTAATGTTCTCGCGTGATAGGACCTCAAACATCTTCGCAGCCACCCCGGAGTGAGTCCGCATCCCGACGCCCACGATGGACACCTTGGCGATCCTGTCGTCACCCATAACCTGCTGAGCACCAATCTCCTTGGCCACCCCGTTCACGAGCGACATCGCCTTCGAGAAATCCGACTTCGGGACCGTGAACGAAATATCGGTGGTCCCATCCTGACTGATGTTCTGGACAATCATATCTACGACAATGTTGGCCTCTGCAACCTGGCCGAACAGCTTCGCCGCGATCCCCGGCCGATCCGCCACACGCAGCACGGTGATCTTCGCCTCGTTCCTATCGCAGGCGATCCCCGAGACCACCACTCTCTCCATCTCTGCATCCTCCTGGACTACCAGTGTCCCCTGGTTTGTATTGAAACTGGAACGGACGTGAACCGGTACGGCATAATTCTTGGCATACTCTACCGACCGAGCTTGAAGTACCTTAGCCCCCAAACTGGCCAGCTCGAGCATCTCATCATAGGAGATCTTCCCGAGCTTCCTCGCCTCCGGAACAATATTCGGGTCTGCGGTGTAGACCCCCTCAACATCGGTATAGATCTCACAGAGGTCGGCCTTCAGAGCCGCCGCCATAGCGACCGCCGTCAGGTCGGATCCGCCGCGCCCCAACGTCGTCACATCCTCTTCGGCCGTGACCCCTTGGAACCCGGCGACGATGACGATAGCCCCCTCTCGTAATGCCTGTTGCACTCGGTCAACCTCAACACTGACAATCTTCGCCTTGGTATGAGCAGTGTCGGTCTGGATCCTGACCTGGGCTCCGGTAAAAGAGCGGGCCTTCTGCCCATGTTGTTGGATGGCCAGCGACAACAGACCGATCGAAATCTGTTCTCCGGTCGCCACAATGACGTCAAGCTCTCGTTCATCCGGTCTATCGGAGATCTTTGCGGCAAGGCCCAACAGACGGTCTGTCTCTCCGGCCATGGCTGACACGACGACGACTAGGTCGTTCCCCTGAACCTTCGTCTCTACCACACGGCGCGCCACATTTGTGATCCGCTCTACATCGCCTACCGAGCTGCCGCCGTATTTCTGAACAATAAGTGGCATCTGTTGCTCCTACGAGGCGAGCCGATCGTGTTGTGACAGATCCGCTCCCTGCAGCTTTTTTCCGATCTTCCCTTCGTGTCCTGCAAGAAGACGGCTCACGTTTTCCCGGTGCCGGAAGAGGATAAAGCCGCACATGATGATCGTCAGCCCTACATAGGGCGGTCGGCCGTCCAGGACCCAGACGAGAAGGGGGGTCGCAACGGTAGTGACGAGGGCGGCAAGAGACGAATAACGAAAGAGGGCGGCGATCAACAGCCAGACGCCCACTACCAGTAACGCGATCTTCGCAAACAGCGCGAGCAGCACCCCCAGGGCGGTGGCGACTCCCTTTCCCCCGCGAAAGCCGAGAAAGAGCGGATAGAGATGACCCAGAAATGCAGCCAATCCAATCGCAGCAACGAGCAGTTCCGACGCGCCAAGGAGCTGGCTCAACGCGACAGGCGCCCACCCCTTCAGCGCGTCCAGGGCCAGGGTGAGTGCGCCGGCCCCAGAGCCTACGACACGAAGGACATTGGTGGCGCCAATGTTACCGCTCCCGGCTTTCCGTACATCTACTCCCGTCGTTGCTTTGGCGATTAAAAGACCGAATGGAATCGAGCCGGCCAGATATCCCAGCGGAACAAGCCACACGCTGACGCTCATTATCCTCCGATGACGAAACGATTTATCGACTCAGATCGATCAGTTTCCAGAACTTTAAGAAATAGTCGATGCCCGACGCAACACTTAACACAATCGCTGCCCACAGGCACAAAAAGCCCAGCGACTGGGTACCCATAAAATCCCATTGCGGGGGCCAGTCAAGGATCAGGAATGTCACCGCCGCTACTTCAGCCAGCATCTTGTACTTTCCGAAGTCACTGGCATGGATAATGATGCTCTGTGAAGCAGCGACCGTCCTGAGCCCGGTAATAGCCAGCTCACGGCCGACAACCAGCACGACCATCCAGGCCGGCGCGCGACCGATCTGCACCAGCGCGATGAGCGCCGTCGAAATAAGCAGCTTGTCCGCAATCGGGTCGAGCAGCTTACCCAGCGTCGTAACCTGTCGGGTGGTACGAGCGATCTGGCCATCCAGCCAGTCGGTCAGGACCGCGGCCAGGAAGATGACACCCGCCGTATAGTTCGGGACCTTCTCTCCCACAACCAGAAAGACGATGATAAAGGGCACCAGGAAGATTCTCCCAAGCGTGAGCTTGTTGGGCAGGTTCATATAGGCTCTCGACCCTTTGAAATCGCGCCCCACTTCCATCGGCTCTTTTTGATCGCGTCCGCCGTACTCAATCACTCTTGTCTTCCTGTGGAGCTGCCCGGACCAGCGCCATCATCTTCGTTATGACCCCAACTTTTCAGTGCTCCCTACCCGCTTTCTCACAGTCATATACCCTGCACAAACGCTATACCAAAACGTACCGTAGCAAACGCTGAACGAAGCTGTCAAGGTCGATCCCTCACGCTTTCAGCGGCGGAACGTCCAGTCCGGTGAGGCATAGCGGGCGGCGGCACGCTGCATGGACAGCTCGCACTCCTCCGGTCCAAGCTCGCCTTCGACGAATTCGATCCCCATCTCCGACGCGAATCCATGTCGAATCGCCGTCTCCACCTCCCGACGATCGGGAAGCCGTCCCAGCGCGTCGCGCAACGACCCTACTGTCCCGAGCGCGCCCGCCGCTGCAACCTGCTCGTCCGGACAGAGAAGAGCAAGGATACCGGAAGGATCGAAATCCAATAGAATACTCCCCTGTTGAAGAAGTGCCTCTGGAAATCGTCGTTGTGCCGAACCGATCACCTTTTTTCCACCCACCAGGAGTTCAGACTGTGAGATGGCTGGAAAGCAGAACGGAGACAGCGCCCCATCGGCCTGTCTGGGGCGGCGCCCGATCGTCACCTTGAGACCGAGCTCTTCAAGGCCCCGGAGCAGGCACATATTAATCAGACGATAACTCTCTGCAATTGAACACGTTGTCCAGGGTGGGCGTAGCGGCAGGATCAGACTGTACGTCAGGTCCTGTTGGTGCAGCACCGCTCGCCCGCCGGTAGGACGACGTACCAGCGCAACCATGGATGTGCGACAGGCCCTCAAGTCGATATCGTCGCACCGTTGAGCGTAACCGATAGAAAGTGTGGGCGTCTCCCAAGCGTAAAATCGCAGCGTTGCGCTATCCCGGCACAGAGTAGCAAGCGCTTCATCAATCCCCATATTGATGGAACCGACGGAAGCGCCCATCCTCAGAATTCGGCCTGCGGAGGGCATCTCTTGGCGCCACCGGTCTGTCCCGTCCTTTGAGATTCGGAAGACCAGGGGTCCTGTGTCGACTATCTGCTCTCCCTGCCTCCTGCTTGCGATGACTGCAGAGTCAGGCCTTTTCGATGTCACGGTGCCGGATGTTGATCTGATAGCCGGTCTCCCGAAAATGACCGGCGAGCTGTTCCACGAAGAAGACCGAACGGTGATGCCCGCCGGTACAGCCAAGCGCGATAGTCAGATAGGCGCGGCCCTCCTCCTCACAGAGAGGGACGACAAAGTCGAGTAAATCGACCAGGCGTTCCAGGTAAGGTTTGGTCACAGAGGTCCGCATGAGGAACTCGCCGATTTGCAAATCAAGGCCGGTCAGCGGCCGCAGATCATCAATGAAATGGGGACTGGGCAGAAATCGGGTATCGAAGACTATATCGGCATCGAACGGCAGTCCATGCTTGTAGCCGAAGGAGACCAGGGAGAGACCGATCTTAGCTATCGGCCGCTTTATCACGAATGCCTGCGAGAGAAACCGCTTCAGATCATGAATGGTCAACGCACTCGTATCGATAATGAGATCGGCATCGTCACGTAGACGCGCCAGCATCTGCCGCTCCGCCGTAATTCCTACAAGAGCCGACTTTCCGGCCGCAAGGGGGTGCGGGCGTCGACTCTCGCTGAAGCGCCGCACAAGGACCTCATCGTACGCGTCCAGAAAGACGATCTTGACGGTATGCCCTTCGGTCCGAAGCATCGTCAAGATGTCGAATAGCGGCATGAGAAACTCGCCACCCCGGACATCGATGACGAGGCCAACCCGCTCAATCGCATGCTCCGATTGCGTACAGAGTCGAACGAAGGTCGGGATCAATGTGGTCGGCAGGTTGTCGATGCAGAAAAAGCCGATGTCTTCCAGGCACTTGATCGCCTGACTTTTGCCGGCTCCGGATACCCCCGTGACAATAACAACTTCAGCCGTCTTCACTGCATCGCACCCTTCACGTCTTCGCCCTCACGCCTTGCGTTGCGGGTAGGATTACTCAACCTGCCGGTTCAATTAAGCCGTAATCCCCATCGCTTCTTCGATACAGAACATTGACCTCCTGAGTCCGGGCGTTCCGGAACACAAAAAAATTGTGGCCCAACAGGCTCATCTGCATGGCGGCCTCGTCGGGAGCGAGCGGCTTCATAGCGAACCGCTTCATCTTGACGATGCGAGGGCCGTCTTCAGGGGAGGACTCGCCCTCCTCCGCCGGCAGCATCTCTTCTGGAGAAAGCGACCGAGCGGAGCCTCGACCGGAGTGATCCACGATCTTCTCCTTATAGCGAAGAATCTGCCGCTCAATCTTGTCGGCTACAAGATCGATGGCCGAGTACAGGTCCGTACTCGATTCTTCTCCTCGGATCGTATGCTCTCGCACGTGGAGCGTCACCTCGGCGATCTGTCGGTGCTTCTCGACCGATAGGACGACATGAGCTGAGGTAATCTGATTAACAAACTTCTGCAGGCGGGCGATCTTCTCCTCCGCGTAATGTCTGAGGGGATCGGTGATCTCGAGATTGCGAGTCGTAATCGTAATCTGCATCGGTTGACTCCTCGTCAGAGAATGGGATGCCTATGTACCGTATGACACGTAGCGACGTTGATTGGATGAGGGGATCTTGAGTTGACCACGATACTTGGCGACGGTCCGACGGGCGATCTCGACCCCGTGAACCCTCGCCAGAATCTCCACAATCTTCTGGTCACTCAGCGGCTTACTGGAGTCTTCTTCCGTCAGATATCGGCGGACCATGTCCCTCACCCTGCGAGAAGAGACGTCTTCACCAACGGTTGATGAAACACCGCGATGGAAAAAGTATTTCAGGCCGAAGAGCCCTTGCGGGGTCTGCACATACTTATTGGTGGTCACTCGACTGATGGTGGACTCATGCATCGAGATGTCATCGGCTACTTCGCGAAGCGTCAGGGGCTTGAGGTGGGAGAGCCCATACTCGAAGAAATCTCTCTGGTATTTGACCAGACTTTCGGCTACCTTGATCAGCGTCCTTTTCCGCTGTTCAATACTTCGGATAAACCATAGGGCAGAGCGCATCTTCTCTTCGACGTAACCTCTGGCCTCGCGCGAGGCAAGCGCTTGTTTGGACAGGATCTGCCGATAATATCGACTGACCCGAAGGCGCGGGAGACCGTCTTCGTTCAGCGCGACCAGCAGTCGTCCATCGATCTTGAGAATATAGACATCCGGCGTAATATATTGGGGCTCTTCACTGCTGTAGTTCTTGCCAGGCTTTGGTTCCAAAGAGGCGATAAGCGTCATCGCCTCTTGCACTTCTCTGAGCGATGTGCCGAGCGCAGCCGCAATTTTGCTGAAACGGTGACGCTCCAGATCAGGGAGGTAACTACTGACAATGGCTTCCGCCAGCGTATGCTCCTTCGGCCGTATCCTGAGCTGAATAAGCAGACATTCTCGAAGATCCCTCGCCCCCACCCCGGAAGGATCGAAACTCTGGATAAGCTGAAGCGCCGATTCCATCGACTCCAAGGGTGCGCCGACCAGCGACGCGAGTTCCTCGAGGCTGCTGCGCAGGTAGCCGTTGTCGTCAAGCTCTCCAATAATGAGGCTGCCCAACCTGAGGAGTTCATCATCCCTGACGGTCAGGTGAAGCTGAAAGAGCAGATGGTCCTGGAGGGAGTTCGACCTGGTTAACAGGCTTTCACTGTCGAATCGGTCGATCGACTCGTATTGGATAGTCGGCCGATAGTCTGAGGCATCCTGAAGATAACTGTCCCAGTCGATCTCCGCAGTATCTCCTTCCCCGTTGCGCTCGGTTGCCGGCTCCTCAGTAACGGTCTTCAATGCCGTCGCCTCATCCGGTTCCTCTACCCCTTCTATCATCTCTTCCAGAACCGGATTCTGCTCAACCTCCTGCCGCACCGCTTGAAGCAGCTCCATCCGCGACAACTGCAAGAGGTGAATCGCCTGCTGCAGCATCGGCGTCATCACCATCTTCTGCATCTGTCGCAGACTAAGTTTCGCTTCAAACGCCATCACGATCTCCCCTACAGACTAAACCGTTCGCCCAGGTAGATCTCCCTGGCCCGTTCGTCGGATGCCAACTCCTGGGCGGTCCCGGAGACTAATACCCGGCCTTCATAGATCAGATACGCGCGATCAACGATCTGCAAGGTCTCACGCACATTGTGATCGGTGATCAAGATCCCAACACCCTTCTGTTTGAGTCGAGCGATGATGGTCTGGATATCGGCTATGGCGATAGGATCAATTCCCGCAAACGGTTCATCCAGCAGCATGAAACTCGGGGACGTGACCAAGGCTCTGGTGATCTCCGCTCGGCGCCGCTCGCCGCCTGATAGCGTGTAGGCCTTACTCTTCGCAAGGTGGGTGAGATCCAGCTCCTGAAGCAGGCTCTCGAGCCGCTGCCGTCGCTCTTCTTCTGACAGGTCCAGAATCTCAAGAATCGCCATCACATTCTGTTCCACTGTCAGCTTACGAAAGATAGAGGGTTCCTGAGGGAGAAATCCTAAACCTTTACGAGCTCGTTTGTATACTGGAAGGTCAGTGACATCTTCCCCATTTAATATGACCTGGCCACGATCCGGCTTCAGCAGCCCAAGGACCATATAGAAGGTCGTCGTCTTTCCAGCGCCATTGGGCCCCAGCAGACCCACTACCTCTCCGGCTTCGAGACTGATACTGACGCCAGCTACGACCGTTCGACCCTTAAATGACTTAACAAGGTTATCTGTTCGAAGGGTCCGCTCCATCCCGGTTCAGGACCCCCCCTGCGTCGTTGCCGGCTTATCAGTCTTGCCTGGCGCTTGCGGCTCGGATCGCCCCGCTCCCTCAGACTTCGGATACAGGATCGCTGTGACGCGCTTCGAAGGCTCGCCTTCAACGACCGCCCTGTCCTCCTTTGAGAAGATCGTGATCTTCGTTCCGGTGATAAGATCATTATCCTGCCAAGCCCTGGGATTCCCTGTCAGGACAGCCTTATCTTCATCTGGAAACAACTCCAGCTGGTCGGCAGTGACTCTTTTCTCCTTAATGGTAGCCCTCACGTTGCCGGTGGCGATCCCCTTTTGGATCCGTTCCATCTTTTCATCAAAGAGGAACTCCATCTTATCAGCCAGGACGACCATATCCCGGTCCTTGTCATCAGCCATGACGTTCCCAGTATAGACGGCGGTGTGGAGTTTCCGATTGACCTCCAGACGATCCGAGGTGATCGTGACCGGGTACTTTCCTTTCGGCTGCTCCTGAGCGAACCCGGACCCGAGCGGTACGACGAGATTCACCAGCACAACGACAGCGGCAAACCAACCACGGTAGCTCACTGAGTTCCTCCGTTTCGCGCGCCAGAACCGCCTTTCGTCTTCTTCTCGACACTCTCGGGAGCCACATGCGACCGCACACGACTTAAAAACGTCGCACGTTCGAGATCGGTCTCCGCCTCCATCCCCACACCCCAACTCGTCAGCCGGCCCCTGACCAACGTAACAGGTAGTCGAGTGGATACTCGACGATCCTTAGCCAACCAGTCCAGGGACTCGGTCTGCAGACTATTGCCCTGCTCCGAGGTCGCCGTCACATTACCCTCCAGACGGATATCCTTCGTCCGCATATTCACTCGAGCGCTATTGGACCGAGCCGTCAATTTGCCGTGCTCAGAATGGAGTACGACGGTCACCGGATTCGCCACCTTTGCGACCTTTGCGACCTCTCCCTTCTCAAAGATCTCACCGCGATCGCCCCACACCTCCCAGAGCGTCTTACCATCCTTCGTCTCCACAAGATGGAATTTCGTAATCTTAACGTCTGCTGTAGACCCAGATGTTTCTTCACCGAACGCCGGTAATGCGTTACCGGTCACCCCAACAGTGAAGGCGGTAGCGATCCAGACCACTGTGGTCCATACGATCCGTGTACACTTAGTCGTTCGCATTCCTACTTTCCTATAACACAAAGCGGGGATGATGTAAAGAGAAGCGGATGGCTGTAACGACACACACGGAGAGATGGCGAGCGCCTACCTTCTTTGCATGGGACACCGTAAGGCTCGCGTTGAGGACGAAGAAAACAGAGGCCCGATTGATGAAAACTCCGAGTCTTCTTTTATGAATTCGTTATGACTTTTTCCAGGTATCTTCCTATATCAATCTCCCCTCTCGCTTGTAGCGTTTTAAGCTGTTGCTGGAGTCGCGCTATTCTGTTACCCACAACTCACAGGAAGAATTATAAATATAAAATGATTATGATACCGGCTGGGGGGGATGCCCCCCCCAGCAGCGGGTGGCCTCTTTCCACCGCCAAGGCAACCGAATAGCTTTTTCTGATATTCAACTCCTTGGGGTCGATTCGGTCACCAAGGCTTTACAGCGTTCCTACTTCTTCTTTGTCGCCGTCTTCTTAGTTGCCGCCTTTTTCTTTGCCGCTGCCATTGAGGTTCTCACCTCCTTTCCTCATGAAGGCCTCTCACACCGCCGATCGAGGCTAGCATCCTCTTCCCGTCTTCTTTCCCGCTTTCGGCGCCGCCTTCTTTGGCGCCGCCTTCTTCGCTGCCGGCTTCTTCGCTGCTGCCATTGAGATTCTCACCCCCTTTCGACGCTATCGGCTCCCTGGCCGGTCTCGCTACAAGAACGCTAACTGCGGATTTTTCTCGCGTGCAAGCTCTACGAGCCTCTCAATCAAGGCCGCCGCATCTTTCAGCGCTCCTTCGACCTCGTACCGGGGAATCGGGGTTTGCGGTTCCTCGATGAAGTCCTGCCGCTTGCGACGCATTCGATCGAAGCCATTGACCAAGGCGCGCCCCTCTTCACCCAATAGTTCTCCTACCAACATTACGATCGTCCTGGCTTGATCACGACCCCTTGGTCGCCAACCTTCGGCCATTACCAACGCCTTCGCTGCTCTCACCATCCCTTGATAGGCGATAGTGTATGCCCACTCCTTATCGATATCCACGTTAGCCATGGCCGTCGACAGATCTTTCAGCGCTCGTGCGAGTAGCATCGAAACCTGGCGAAAGTCAGGTCGAATTTCCTCAACCAGCCCCCGTTCCAGAAGTTCCTCATAGGCCATCGTCCGTTCCGATCAAGATTGACTTTCGGCCCTTAAGAACTTCCGCCAGGAACGGGTCATCCTCTACCTTTCTCCGCTGATATTCGGCTTCGTCAAACACCAGGTAGTTAATCTCGCGATTCAGACGGCTCTCCAACACTCTTATTGCCTCGTTCAGCTCGTTCAGGTCGACCTGACCGATCACCATTAACCGAACAGGACCGAGGCCCTCTTCAACCTCATGCTGCCCTGTTCCATATACCAAGGCCCGTTGGATTCCTTTGATCCTTCTGAGTCCTTCTCGGAGACTCGCATGAATGCCGGTAGTCTTCGCGATGATCCCCTTAAGCTCAGTGTAAAGGGGCGACGCCTTATTTACCCGGTAGTACCGAAGATTTCCGACCTTTTCACTCGCCACCACGCCAGCCCTCTCAAGATTATCCAACTCTCGCTTGACCCCGGAGATATCCCGTCCAAGGTGTCGCGCTAACTCTCTCACATAAAAGCGCTTATCCAACCTAGTAAAAAGAAATGTTAGAAGACTTACACGTGTTTCTGACGAAAACAACCGAATCAACAACAGCGCACCTCACCGTTGTTGATATCTTTACAACAACCGTTCCTTCCATGTCAACAGAAATCGTACAAAAAAATAAATATATTTTCATATGAGCTGAAACGACAAAGATTACGACTGTTGACGGTGATCGGTGCCCTCAACAGTTACTGCAGCGAGAGAGAACGCAGAAACGCGCCTTCTAAATCCTTGGCAACGTGATATCGTGCTGAGCCTGATATTTTCCTTTCTTATCGGCATACGACACGAGGCACGGTTCATCGCTCTCGAAAAAAAGCACCTGGGCAATCCCTTCGTTGGCATAGATCTTGGCCGGAAGTGGTGTGGTATTACTAATCTCGAGGGTCGCGAACCCCTCCCACTCCGGCTCGAAGGGGGTCACATTGAGGATGACTCCACAGCGTGCATACGAGGACTTTCCCAGGCATACAGTCATGACGTTACGCGGAATTCTGAAATACTCAACGGTTCTGGCGAGGGCGAATGAGTTGGGCGGGACGATGCAGACATCGCCCTTGAAATCGACAAACGACCGCTCATCGAAGTTCTTGGGATCTACGATGGTCGTATTGACATTGGTAAAAATCTTAAACTCGTTCGCCACCCGGATGTCGTACCCATACGACGAGAGGCCGTAGGAGATCACCCCGTTCCTGACCTGCCCCTCCTCGAACGGGGCAATCATCTGATACTCCACCGCCATCCGCTTGATCCACGCATCCGATTTAATCGACATAGGA
>DATMXF010000160.1:0-2247 GCA_035561835.1 Patescibacteria group bacterium | reverse complement strand
GCGACCTGGGAACCAGGACTCCCAAGCGCGCAGGCGAACGGGGCGGATACTTCAACTTGCGCTTTCTCGACGGACGATGCTTACTGTTGGATTGTCCCAAGCAGATCACTCCCCAGAGTGCTGGAGGGATCGAAAAAAGGTGATCGAGAAATTCGACCATCGCGAAGCACTGCGGACGGTCACCATGCTCGGCCTGCTATTACATAAGCTCGGCCGGACGAAGGAGGTGTACATGAGCGACACGGCGTTCAAGCTGGGTCAACTGTTGGCGGCGGCGGATATTGTTCACGCTGGCTACTGTGCAGATGTGCGTGGCGGCGCTATACCGCCATCGCTGTTGGGCAACCAGGTGTTTACAATGGCGCAAGCCGCCCCCGCCAAAGCGCTGGCCACACTCTGCCGCCGCTGGAAACCGTACGACGGCTGGGCCAAGAAGGCGGCCCGTCAGCCCGACCGTATCGGGCAACTGGTTGCCAGCAAGAAGGCCGAGGAACAGCAGCGCGGCTGGGACATCAGGAGGGCTTTACGCCACGCCCGTGAGATGGGACCGCTGGCCGATGATCTTCGTTCATCGCTTGTCGGTTGCGAGATCAACGATACTTTTCGAGCTGAACTGCTTCTCGGTTACATTGCGGGTCTGCCCAAGGCTCAAAGAGAGAGCGCGGGTGGCACTAATCAGACTACGATATCCAGCGAACAGGAGGGATAGACATGGCATCGTACAAAGAGAGCAAGGGTACAATGGTCAACCGCGGTACGGGCCTACTCGTGATTGAGGTGCGCCACAGCAATCCCAACGGCGATCCCGACGCCGAGAGCGAGCCGCGCACGCTTGATGCGGATGGGCGTGGGTTAATCTCTCCCGTATCCTTCAAACGGAAGCTTCGCGATCTCGTCGCCGATCAGCAGGGACCGGTGTGGGTCGAGGCTGCACGTGTGCTAGGGCTTGAGACCAATGGTAGTACCCGAAAATACAGCATCCTCGAAAGTCGTGGTCGCAGCCGTGAAGAGATCTTCAAGATGAACGCCGAAGAGTTTGCTAACACCCACTGGGATGGTCGCATCTTTGGCAATACCTTCCTGGAAGACATGAAGGGCAAGAATTTCAAACCCGGCGAGAAGGATCATTTCATTAGCACCGGCGTGGTGCAGTTTGGTCCCGGAATCAGCATTGCTCCCATCGAGGTCACAAGATTGACGACAACGAACAAAGCAGGCGTCGAAGAAGGAAAGGACCGAGGCATGGCTCCTCTAGCCTGGCGGGTAGTGCGCCATGCGATCTACACTATGCCCTTCTTTGTTAACCCGATGATGGCACGGAAAACCGGGTGTGATGCCCGCGACATAGACCTGATGAAGTTCCTGATTCCTCATGCTTACCCGTGTACCGCTTCGGCTGTGCGACCATTCGTCGAGATTCGGCATGCCTGGTATGCGGAGCATACATCTCCGCTGGGCTCCTGTCCGGATTCGCTGATCCTCGATACCCTCACGCCGAAGAAGGTGAAGGGAAAACCTGACGATCCGTCTACCTCGATCGAAGAGTATGACATCCCACTGGAGTTGTCGAACGACGTGAGAGAGCGACTGGCGGCCTTTGAAGACCTGTGCAGGAAGCGGTGGGAGTAAGGCATGGCTCGTCACCCCGTCGCTGAAGTCCCCTTGGCGCATTCGCCACGACAACCTGGGGCGGAGGGTGATCCCTATGCACGCCACGTAGAGGCCGTTCGACGTAGCGCACGCCAAAAAGCAGAGGCAATGCTCCGCTACGCAAGTGAGCCGCCGGCTGGCTTCCTCCAAGCCATCGAAGAGGCGGCGATATTCCATGACTTGGGGAAGCTCGACCATGACATCCAGGCTGTATTGCGAAAGGGGCGAGGCGGCCGGTTAAGGTGGGACCACATCGATGCCGGCGTTGCACACCTGTCGGCTGTGCAGGATTGGATGGCGGCGTGGCTGATACGGTCGCACCATGCGCCAGGACTTCCTGAGAAACAGGCGCACTTCAACCGTGACAAGCTGGGGTGGCGCCTGCGCGGTCGGCGGCGCGATGAGGAGGATCACGATCGCCACCAAGAACAGATTGAGCGGACGGACACTTACCTACAACATTATCTGAACCTCCACGAATCCGTGATCGGGCGAGCCGGAGTGGAACGTCGAAGACCTGTTCACGGGCTTACAATGCGGCTAGCGCTTTCGTGTCTTGTGGATGCCGATCATAGTGACACAGCCTTCTTCGACAGC
>DATMXF010000159.1:0-12072 GCA_035561835.1 Patescibacteria group bacterium | reverse complement strand
CGGGTACGTGCAGGCCATGCTGATGGATCACGCAAGGTTCCGGCAACTTGTTGTGGAAACGGATGCGGACTTTTTGTCCTTGGCGTAACCGTAGTATGGGGCCGAGATAGCTGTCCGGGATGTTCTGTACGGTGCCGAGTGGCCCCTTCACCAACTCGCCGGAAAACTTCCAGACCTTTGTCGGACGATCGGCCGAGAGAATCGGAAGCTCTGTTGTCAGGGCCGTTATCCCAACCTCGATATCCGGCTCCGATTGACCTGATTGGTTCTGAGAACCCTGTTCGCCTGCCGCAAACAGCCAGTCCGGAACCACGGCCGTCGCCACTGCACTGAGACCGAGGTACTGCAAAAGCCTTCTTCGGGACAGATCAGTCGCGTTGCTCATAGGACGCACACCTCCTGCTATACGCGTTTCTTAAAAAATAGCCATCAGCTTTCAGCGATCAGCTCTCAGCTCTTCTAATACGTCCCCCGCCTTATCTGAAGCTGATGGCTGAGCGCTCATTGCTGAACGCTTTTTTCTGAGTGAAGGCCAAACGGGTGGTAGCCCACCTCAAGCAAACACAGTCCATGCGGAGAGATCGTCTTTGACGCTTGGTTACGGTCTCTTCCCTCACGTATTATATGAAGTGCTTCCGCCTGTAATCTCTCCCGTCCAACGTCCAGCAAGGTCCCCATGATGATTCGGATCATGTGGCGGAGAAATCCATCGGCCACAATCTCAAAGAGCAGGTGATCCCCCTGCTGCCGGAACTCAGCCACCAAGACCGTTCGGACTGGAGACTCTGCGGAGCTGTGAGCGGCTTGAAAGGCACTGAAATCGTGGGTACCGACCAGACTCCCTGCGGCAGCCGCCATGGCATCTGTCTGTAGAGGGTAGGGAACAAATAAGGCGTAGCGACGTTCGAGGGCGGATGGGTACGGTCGCGTGAGCAGGCTATACCGGTACCGCTTCCACTGAGCCGAGTACTGGGCATGAAAGTCGTCGTCCATCTCCTCTGCCGCCGCAACCACAATGTCCGGCGGCAGTACGCTGGTCAGGGCTCGCCGGAAGGTGTCCGGTGGATGGTGGAATTCAGCACGAAGGCTGGCGACCTGACCAAGGGCGTGGACACCGGCGTCGGTTCGGCCTGCGCCCATCACATGGACATCTTTCCCGACTATTCGCGCAACAGCCCCCTGTAGCGTTCCTTGAATGGTCGTCATCCCAGGTTGGACTTGCCAGCCATGATAGTCGGTTCCATCATATTCGATCGTCAGTTTGAAGGTAGGCATCACTATCTATAAACAAGAACAGGAGTGGCAATCGTCCACTCCTGTTCAAAAAGGCCATCTGAACTACCTGGGCTATCTGAATCTATCACACTCTGTTACCACATCATTGCGAGCGACTGCAAGGAGCGCGGCAATCTCACCGTTCTTCCCTTCGGCCAAGCACTCCAAAGACTGTGAGATTGCTTCGGTCGCTCCGCTTCCTCGCAATGACCGAGCAAAGGAATTTCTGTGCAATGACGCCTCATGAGGCCTGCGAATTAGAGATAGCGATTGACCAGCAGTTCAGCAATCTGGATGGCGTTCAGGGCCGCCCCTTTTCGTAGTTGATCTCCCACCACCCAGAGGTTGAGGGCATGATCGTTCGAAAGGTCTTCTCTGATCCGACCCACAAAGCAATCGTCCTTACCGGCCGCGAGAACCGGCATCGGGTAACGGCCTGTCTCCGGGTCATCGAACACGACGAGCCCCGGCATTTTCGAAAGTAACTCCTTTGCCTTGTCTGCGCCGATCTTCCGCTCCGTCTCGACGTTCATGGAGATGGAGTGGGCGGTAAACACGGGGACGCGCACGGTCGTAGGCGACACCCCGATCGATTCGTCTCCCAGGATCTTTCGGGTCTCGAAGACCAGCTTTAACTCCTCCTTCGTGTAGCCGTTCGCCTGAAACGTATCAATGTGAGGAATCACGTTGAATGCAATCTGTTTAGGGAATGCCTCGATCTCGATCGACTCACCCCTGGCCCAGGCCATGGTCTGCCGCCTCAGTTCCTCTATCCCCTTCGCTCCCGCACCGGACACTGCCTGGTAGCTCGAGACGACGACGCGCCTGACGCGGCCGTAGTCGTGCAGCGGCTTGAGCGGCATGAGCATGACGATCGTGGTGCAGTTAGGGTTAGCGATGATGCCCCGGGTCTGATATCCGGCAAGTGCGTCCGGATTAATCTCCGGAACAACAAGCGGGATTTCTGGGTCCATCCGGAACGCGGAGCTGTTATCGATGACGATTGCACCGGCCTTAACGGCTGCCGGAGCAAACTGCTGGCTGCGGGTGGCGCCCGCAGAGAACAGAGCAATCTCAATCCCCTGGAACGAACGCTCGCCAAGCTGCTCGACCTTAAGTTCCTCCCCCCGAAAGGTCAGGCTCTTTCCGGCGGACCGCTCGGAGGCCAAGAGCTTCAGTTGCCGGACGGGAAAGTTCCGTTCCTCCAGCAGTTGAAGTATCGTCTCTCCGACCGCACCGGTAGCTCCGGCAACCGCTACCGTATAGGCTTTGCTCATTATGTCACGCCCTCGCTGTCACAGTCCTCTCGGCGCAGCCGTATCCTTGGGCGGCCGCTCGGCGCCGATAATCTTGTTGATCGCGTTCAGGTAGGCTCTCACGCTGGCCTCAATGACATCGGTCGAGGTTCCTCTGCCGATCACAGTATGGCCATTGACCTCCAGCTTCAGGACCACCTCGCCCAGCGCGTCCTTGCCGCCGGTGATGGCCCTGATCGAATAGTCGGCCAGCCGTCCTTGGACCTTCGTAATCTGATCGATCGCTTTGTAGGCCGCATCCACGGGGCCATCGCCCCAGCCCGACTCCTGGAAGATCTCGTTGTCGCGCTTGAGCCGAACGGTCGCAGTGGGAACGATATTCATGCCGCTGGTGAACTGCAAATAATCAAGGGTATAGGTCTCGCCGGCGGCCAGGGCTTCTTCCTCGACAATGGCCAGCAGGTCGTCGTCGAATACCTCTTTCTTTTTGTCGGCCACGATCTTGAACCGGATAAAGGCCCTATTGACGGCCTCGTCTGGCAACATCACGCCAAGCTCCTCCAGCCGCTTCTTAAACGCATGCCGGCCGGAATGCTTACCCAAGACCAGTCGGCTCTGAGGAACCCCAACCGATTCCGGGGTCATGATCTCATAGGTCAGCGGCTTTTGCAGCATGCCGTGTTGGTGTACGCCGGCCTCGTGCGCGAAGGCGTTGGCGCCGACGATAGCCTTGTTCGGCTGGACGGGGATCCCGATGATGCTGGTGAGTAGCTTGCTGGATCGGTAGATCTCCTCCGTATTGATGCCGGTCTCGAAGTTGAGCAGGTCTTTTCGTGTCCGGAGCGCCATCACGAACTCTTCGAGGGAAGCGTTTCCTGCCCGCTCGCCGATTCCGTTAATGGTACATTCGACCTGTCTGGCCCCGTTTCTGACCGCCTCCAGCGAGTTCGCGACCGCCAGCCCAAGGTCGTTATGGCAGTGGCAACTGATCACCGCCTTGTCGATGTTGGGTACCCGATCGAACAGATTCTTGATCCGGGCTCCAAACTCCCAAGGCACACCATAACCGACCGTATCAGGAATGTTGATCGTAGTGGCCCCCGCCTTGATTACCTCCTCAACAACCTTACAGAGAAAATCCTGCTCGCTCCGATGGGCGTCCTCGGGCGAGAACTCGACATCGTCGGTATAGCGCCTTGCATGCTTCACCGCCGCAATGGCGGCCTGCAGGACCTCCCCCTGGGTCGATTTCAGCTTGTACGTGATGTGAATCTCGGAGGTGGCGATGAAGATATGGATCCGTGAGCGATCAGCATATTGCAACGCCTCCCAGGAGCGGTCGATGTCGAGATCACGAGTCCGGCAGAGGCTGGCAATGATCGGCCCGCCCTTCAGGTTCTGGGCGATCGTCTTGACCGCTTCAAAGTCGTCTTCCGAGGCGATGGCGAAGCCGGCTTCGATTACGTCTACCTTCAGACGCGCCAGTTGCCTGGCCATCTCCAGCTTCTCCCGGGTATTCATGCTGCAACCCGGCGCCTGCTCGCCATCCCTGAGCGTGGTGTCGAAGATCAGAATCCGTTTACCCATTCTACGGTCCGCCTTCCCCACCGATCAGATGCTCCACCGGCTCTGTCACGTGTTTCCTAATCGACGGAATCAAGCGAATGACGCCGGACAGCGCAAAGAGGGAGAAGAACAAAAAGGCCACCAGGCTGGGCTCTGAAGCGATGACCAGGACCACGAGTGTCAGGCCGATGAGGAGGGCGAAGGGCTGACGCTTCTTGAACTCGATTCCTTTCAGGCTGCGGTACCGGAGCCGACTGACCATCAAGAACGATAGGGCATAGACGATCACCACAAAGAGCGCAGATGTCACCCGATGTGAAAGCAGCTCATACTCAAAGAGAACCAGCGAAGGCGACTCCCGCATGAAGAGCACAAAGGAGGCAACAACCGCTGCGGCCGCCGGGATCGGGAGGCCGACAAAATAGCGCTTATCGAGCGTCTGCGTCTGTACGTTGAAGCGCGCCAATCTGAAAGCGCCGCTCGAGACGAACAACGCCGTCGGGATGATCGATCCGAACAGCCATCCCATCTTGGTATAGGGTTTGATCGCCCACGCATAGGAGAGGATAGCGGGCGCGACGCCGAACGCGACCAGGTCCGCTAACGAATCGAGTTGCACGCCGAAGTCGCTCTGAGTATTTGTCAGACGAGCGACAGCCCCGTCGAGGCCGTCCAGAATCAGCGCAATAAGGATCGCTATGGCCGCGCGGGTGTAATCGTCATTATGAACGGCGACGATCGCATAGACCCCGCACAGCAAGCTGCTGATGGTCAGTAGGCTCGGCAAGAGGTACACCCCCCGCCGGCGCCGGCCCTTCCTCATCGGAGCGCCCCCATCACCGTGGTTCCCCCATACACACGATCGCCGCGTTTTATGAACAGCTCCGCACGCGCCGGAACAATAAGATCGACGCGTGATCCGAATCGGATCAGCCCGATCCGTTCTCCGGCTTCAAGCTTTTGTCCCGGAACGACTCGACAGACAATACGCCTTGCGATCAGGCCGGCAATCTGTTTCACCAATAGTCGGCCTTCGGGCGCCTTCAGCGCGATGAGATTCTGCTCGTTATCTGCCGACGCCTCAGGCTGCCACGCAATGCGAAAGGACCCCGGTTTGTACTTCACATCTTCGACGACAGCAGGAAACGGGGTGCGATTGACATGCACATTGAGCACCGACAGGAAGATGCTGATCTGGGTAGCCGGCTCTTGCAACTCCTGCCCAAGATACTGAGTGACCTGAACCACGGTCCCATCAGCGGGCGCAAGAATCAGCCCCTCGCCTTTCGGAATGTCGCGCGGCGGGTCACGGAAAAACAGCGCCACCGACACGGCCAATATGGCGACAATCGCACCGCTTGTCTGCCACCCCGTCATCCACAGGATGACAGCCACACTCAGCGGTGGAAGGATGAATGGCCACCCCTCTCGCGCGATCGGAATCATCATTTACCTCCGAAAGAGCGTGAGGCGTGAGGCGTGAGGGAGAGCCCCTTACCTGTGGCCAGTATTCTAATTATATTCTCGTCTACCGTCGCGCGACAGCACGTCATAGGTTGTTGAGCAGTGATTATGCCTAGTTATACCACCGGCGAGTGGCGGCCTGCAAGAGAAATGGAGTCCGGAGTGGGCTCATGCGAGAGCCCGCTTGACCAACTCCGGGACAAGTCGAAGCGCTCGATCCAACTCCTCGGGATTTTTCCCGCCGGCTTCGGCGAGATCGGCCCGGCCGCCGCCGCTCCCCCCGGTGATACTTGCGACCTCCTTCACCAATTTTCCGGCGTGCAGTCGAGAGGTAAGGTCGGGCGTCACGGCCGCTACCCAGCCTACCCGTCCGTCCAGGGACGTTGCCAGAACGATAACTCCACTGTCAATCTTCGTCTTCAGTCGATCGACGAGTTCCCGTAGCGTCCGCTGATCACACTGCTCGGCCAGACCCGCCACCACCGTGACACCGGAGACCCGGGTTGCCTTGTTCAGCAACTCCTCCGCCATTTCTGCGCCCAACTTGGCGCGCAACCGCTGGACCTCGCGTTCGAAGGCGCGCGCCGAATCAAAGAGGCGCTCAACCTTTTCGGGAACCTCAAGCGGCTTACTCTTCAATCGATCGGCCGATTCCCGCAGGACCTCTCCCTCGCGCTTGAGGTACTGAAAGGCGCCAGGGCCGGTCAAGGCCTCAATCCGCCGTATGCCGGCGGCGACGCCCGTCTCATGCGCGATCTTCAACAGACCGATCTCCCCCGTCGACTTGGTATGCGTCCCTCCGCACAGCTCAATACTGAAATCGGCGACGCCGACCACCCGCACCTCATCCCCGTACTTGTCGCCGAAGAAGGCCAGGGCGCCTTTCGCCAGCGCCTCATCCAGCCGCATCTCTTCGACTACGACCGGCAGGTTGGCCCAGAGCCTCGTATTGACCATCTCCTCGATCTGAGCGATCTCGGCGGGACTCACCGGCCCATAGTGGCGAAAATCAAAGCGCAAGCGGTCCGGCGCAACCAGCGAACCTTCCTGTCGTACATGATCGCCAAGGATCTGTCGCAGCGCTGCGTGGACGAGGTGTGTCGCGGTATGATTCTTCACCGTCGTGCTGCGACGATCGGCATCAACGAGGGCCAGCAGTCGCTGCCCACTTCTGATCTCGCCTCGCTTTACTCGCACACGGTGGACGATCAATCCGGCCAACGGCCGTTTCGTATCCAGGACCTCCGCAAGGACCGCATCGCCTCGAAGATATCCGGTATCACCCACCTGTCCACCGGATTCGGCATAGAACGGAGTCTGATCCAGGATCACCTCGCCTTCCTGCTCTGCGCCGATCCGATCGACCGGCTTGCCGTCGGCGATGACTGCAACCACCGACGCCTCCAGCTCGAGGCGCTCATAGCCCTGGAACACTGTTCGCCTCACATTGGCGAGGTCGTGAAACGCTTCTGCGACCCCGTGAACGTCCCCAAACGCTTTCAGATGCGCCCGCGACGTCTCCCGCTGGTGTCTCAACTCGATCTCGAACCCGTTCCAATCGCATCCGACCGACTGCTCAACAGCAAGTTCATCGATCAGGTCGCGCGGTACACCGTAGGTATCGTACAACTCAAAGAGTCTTGATCCTGGAAGGATAGCCTGCTCCGTCGCCTGAGACTTCACCTGCTGGATCAGGTCGTGCAGCCGGGGCAGCGCCTCACGCAGCACAATGCCGAAACGGTCCTCCTCGATCCAGGCCAGACGCCCGACATGCGCGCGGCTGGCCGGAAGCTCCGGATAGGCATCCGCCATCAGATCGATCACCCTGTCGGCGGCGGAGGCCAGGAACGGTTCATCCAGTCCAAGGAGTCGACCATGTCGGAGCGCGCGCCGGAGGATCCGACGCAGTACGTAACCTCGTCCCTCGTTGCTGGGCAGCACACCGTCGGCCAACGCGAAGGTCACCGCCCTCGCGTGATCGGCGATGACCCGCATCGATATATCATCCTTCTCGTCCGCCCCGTAGCGCTTGTGCGAAAGATCCTCCACCGTCGCGATCAACGGGCGGATCAGGTCGCTCTCGAAATTACTCTTGACCCCCTGGCAGACCGCGGCCATCCGCTCCAATCCGGCTCCCGTATCGATGCTGGGCCTCGGGAGCGGCGTGAGGGTCCCCGAGGCGTCGCGATTGTACTGCATGAACACCAGGTTCCACAGTTCCAGATAGCGATCGCACCCGCATTCAATATTGCAGGTCGGTCGTCCGCACCCGATTGTCGGACCCTGGTCGAAGATCAACTCGGAGCATGGCCCGCATGGGCCGGTCTCACCCATCGACCAGAAATTATCTTTTTCCCCCAGGCGGACGATGCGATCAGACGGCAGTCCGGTCAGCCGCTGCCACAGTTCGCCTGCCGCATCATCATCCTTGTAAATAGTAGCCCAGAGCCGTTCTTCCGGCAGCTCCAGCTCGCGCGTCAGGAACGCCCAGCCATATTCAATGGCGCCCTCCTTGAAATAATCGCCAAAAGAGAAGTTGCCGAGCATCTCAAAGAAGGTATGGTGACGGGCGGTTCGACCGACATTCTCCAAATCGTTATGTTTACCGCTGACGCGCAAACACTTCTGAATCGAGACGGCGCGCCGGTAGGGACGCGGATCGGTCCCCAGAAAGACCGCTTTAAACGGCACCATCCCCGCATTGGTGAAGAGCAGCGTCGGATCGCCGGCAGGGACCAATGAGGAACTGGCCACCATCGTATGGTCGTTCCGTTCGAAAAATCGTAAGAATCGCTCGCGGATCTCTCCGCCTGTCAACCGCGACATCGGCGTTCCACTACTCCTGCGGCGTCTCGTGAAGCAGCCGCCAGATGATCTCCGCTGAGAATCCCCGTCGGTAAAGAAATCGCGCCACCTGAGGGGTTCGGGATTGACCGGATCGACGCCCAAGCGCTGCCAACTTACCGGCCATCGCCCGACGGGCGTACGGCTCTTCTCCTCCTTCGTAAATTTCCTCTAGAACCTCGCGTACGGATTGCGCCTCGATCCCCTTGGTCTCGAGTTCCTTGCTCAGCCGAAGCCGCCCCATCGGCTTTGTCCGGATACGGCCCCTGGCCCACACGCCGGCGAATCTGCGGTCATTCAGGTACCCTTCCGCTTTCAGTCGATCGACCGCCGCCTCCGACTCGGCTTGCGCAAATCCCCTGACCGCAAGCTGGCACGCCAACTCAGCGCTCGTTCGATCCCGAACGGTAAGCAGGCGCACGCCCGCCTTGTAAGCCGCCTCAACCGACTTGCGCTTCAGTGAGCCTTCCGTTCGCGAAGGTTGTCCTTTCGTTCTGGGGTCCAGGATTGATCTGCCGCGCTCTCGATCCCTCGGACCCTGAGAGCGAAATCGTTGGGGTTGCTGCTCCACCTCAGTGCCTCCTCGTAACTCACCAGGCCCCGTTGGAACAGGCTCATGAGCGATTGATCGAAGGTCTGCATCCCATACTCCGACGTTCCGGCCGCGATCACCTCCGGAATCTTTCTGGTCTTGTCGGCATCGGCGATACATTCCCGAATGGTAGCGGTGGCAACCATCACCTCGACTGCCGGCACGCGTCCTGTACCGTCGGCCCGCGGGATCAAGCGCATCGAGATGACGCCCCGAAGCAGCGCGGCGAGCTGTAACCGGATCTGTTTCTGCTGGTAAGGCGGAAAGATGGCGATGATGCGGTTGACCGTTTCGGCGGCATCGATGGTGTGCAGAGTGCTCAACACCAGATGACCGGTCTCGGCCGCTACGATGGCCGTGCTGATCGTGTCGAAGTCGCGCATCTCTCCCACCAGGATCACATCCGGATCCTGACGAAGCGCGCTGCGCAGTGCACCGGCGAACGACTCCGTATCGATTCCGACCTCCCGCTGGTTGATCAAGCACCGATTGTCCGCATGGAGGAACTCGATCGGGTCTTCGATAGTGACGATGTGGCCGGTTCCATTGTTGTTGATGTGACCGATCATCGCTGCCAGGGTAGTCGATTTTCCGCTTCCTGCCGTCCCGGTGACCAATACCATCCCTCTGGGTTCCATCGCCAGCTTCCCGATGATCGGTGGAAGGTTCAGCTCTTCGATCGTGTCAACCTTGAGCGGGATGACCCGAAAGGTGGCCCCCACCGTTCCGCGCTGCTGAAAGAGATTGGTCCGAAACCGTCCGAGCCCAGCCACACCATAGCTGACGTCAAGTTCCCGATGTTGCACAAACTGCTGCCGCTGCAGTTCGGTCGTCACCAGGCCGACCGTCGCGTCGAGGTCGGCTTGGGTGAGACACGGTCGATCTTGCACCGGAATAAGCTGATGGTCGACTCGGAGAAGAGGCGGAGCGCCGACTTTCAGGTGGAGGTCCGAGGCGCGTTGTTCAATAGCCAGTCTCAGCAGTCCATCAAGATCGAAAGGCATCCCTGTGGATATCTCTCTCTTCCTCGGTAAATAGCGTTCAGCAATCAGCACTCAGCCTTCACCTTCGGACAAGGCAAAAGACGTCTCAAAAAGCTGAGAGCTGACCGCTGAAAGCTGATAGCTGTTCTCAGTGATCCCATTCAGCTCACGATGCTACCGCGCCTGCGACGTTACAGCCGTCTCAACGGCGGCGGTGAGCCCCAGGGCCGCACGCACTTTCACTTCGATTTCGTTACAGAGGGCGGCGTTCTCCTGCAAGAACCGCTTCGCGTTCTCACGCCCCTGGCCAATCCGCTCTCCGGAATAGGAGAACCAGGAGCCGCTCTTTTCAATAACTTTGTACTCAACACCAAGGTCTAACAGGCCTCCGGTTCGGGAGATCCCCTCGCCATAGATGAGGTCGAACTCCGCCTCTTTAAATGGCGGGGCGACCTTGTTCTTGACCACTTTGACCTTCACGCGCGACCCTATCACATTCTCCCCTTCTTTAATGCTTGAGATTCTCCTGATATCAAGTCGAACTGACGAGTAAAACTTTAATGCGCGGCCTCCGGTCGTGGTCTCGGGGTTGCCGAACATGACCCCGATCTTCTCTCGAAGCTGATTGATGAAGATCACGCAGGTCTTCGACTTGCTGATGGCTGCCGTCAGCTTTCGCAGCGCCTGAGACATCAGCCGGGCCTGAAGACCCATTGTCGGTTCACCCATCTCACCCTCGATCTCGGCTCGAGGGACGAGGGCGGCAACCGAGTCGATCACAACGACATCGATGGCCCCGCTCCGAACCAGGACCTCAGTAATCTCGAGAGCCTGTTCCCCCGTATCCGGTTGAGAGATCAGTACCTCGTCGATCTTCACTCCCAGGGACCTGGCATAGGCGGCGTCAAGCGCGTGCTCGGCGTCGACAAAAGCGGCGGAGCCGCCAGCCCGCTGCGCTTCAGCGATAATGTGCAGGGCTAATGTCGTTTTTCCAGAGGACTCCGGGCCGAAGATTTCGATGATGCGGCCCCGTGGCACCCCCCCTACTCCCAGCGCAGCATCCAACTCCAGCGAGCCGGTGGAAATGGCCGCAATAGGCACGAGGGCGCCGGAACTGCCCATCCTCATGATGGAACCTTTGCCGTACAGTTTTTCAATCTGGGCGATTGCCAGATCCAGCGCGCGCTCCCGCTCTTTCCCGTCTCCCCGTTCCGCTGTTCTTTCCGCCATGCCACCCTCCTTGACCCCCAAGTCTACGGCGCCTACGATCCTGATTATCCTTGGTAACCGTAGGCGATTTGAAGCGTATTGTCAAGCATTACCCCTCCTCAGATAGTAGCGTTCAGCAGTCAGCACTCAGCCGTCAGCTTCAGATAACGCGTAGGGGCATAGAACCAGAGCTGACCGCTGAAAGCTGAGAACTGCCTTGGTGATGTTTCAGAATGAAAACGATTGAAACATCCCGTTTCATTCCAAAGTCACCCCGTACATCTGATCTCCCCCCTTCTCTCGACTTCTCTAATTCATGAAGTGCAATTAAAATACATGGTTAGAGAAATCTATCACGAGATTTCTATTTTGGCATGCCGCTTGTTAATCAGAACAGTCGTCCGGCTTCCCGCCTGCGGCGGATGCGCACGTGCCTGACATCCTCCCGGCTGGTCGCTATGAAGGAGTTCAATTGTTTGAGAGGCGGGAAAGGTAAGTCTCGTCCGCGCTGCAGAGAGAGGGAGGGAACGATGACGGCGAATGGTCAGCGACGAACAGCAGCTCACATGGCGATTGAAACAGAAGAGGTAGGCGTGAGCACGGATAGTAAGGGATGGGTGTACGACAACACCTTCTGCAATCGCCTCGGTCTGACGCGCCGGGAGGTGGAGGTACTCACCTGGGTCACCGATGGCAAGACCAACGCTGAGATCGGGCAGATCCTCGGCACGAGTCCGCGGACTGTACAGAAGCACCTGGAGCATATCTTCGAGAAGTTGGGAGTAGAGACGCGCACGGCGGCTGCCGTGCGCGCAGTCGCCCTGATCTCTTCTCAGGGGGCCCCAATAGCCCCATTGCCTCCAGTCGCAGCGTGAAGAGTTGG
>DATMXF010000158.1:0-28296 GCA_035561835.1 Patescibacteria group bacterium | reverse complement strand
TGGTCATGCCGGGCGACAACGTGAGCCTCTCGGTCGAACTGATTCAGCCGATCGCTATGGAGAAGGAGTTGCGCTTCGCGATCCGCGAGGGCGGCCGCACCGTGGGGGCCGGCGTGGTGAGCGAGGTGTTGGAGTAGGGGGTAGATCAGGAACGATGGAAAATCAGCGAATACGAATCAGGCTAAAGGCCTATGACCACCGAATCCTTGACCAGTCGGCCAAGGAGATCGTCAACACTGCCCAGCGAACAGGTGCGAGGATATCCGGGCCTATTCCGCTGCCGACTAAGATCAGTCGATTTACTGTGCTGCGCTCGCCGCACATCGATAAGAAGTCGCGTGAACAGTTCGAGATTCGGACTCATCTTCGGTTGATGGACATCTTAGACGCGCAGCCTCAGACGGTAGACGCGTTGATGCGACTTGATCTTCCGGCTGGCGTCGACGTCGAGATTAAGCTCTAGCAACGATCAGTCGTCAGCTCTCAGCGGCGGGCTGAAGGCTGAACGCTAAAGGCCACGTGATATGAGTATTGGGTTGCTTGGAAAAAAAGTTGGGATGACGCAGTTGTTTCGCGAGAATGGGAACGCCGTCCCGGTTACGATCATCGAGGCAGGCCCGTGTCCGATCGTACAACTCAGGACCAGCGGTACGGACGGGTACGAGGCCGTGCAGATCGGCTATCGGGCGGAACGGAAGACCAGGAGAATCGCGAAGCCGCTCAAGGGTCACTTCGATAAGGCCAGGGTCGCGCCTCAGAAGTATCTGAGAGAGTTCCGGCTGAAGACTCAGGACAGCTCGAAGTACGCCGTCGGTGAGATTCTTACGGTTGGTCTCTTTGAGGCGGGCGAGAAGGTTGAGGTGAGCGGTATTACGAAGGGGAAGGGATTTCAGGGCGGCGTCAAACGGTGGGGCTATCTGGGTGGTCCTGAGACACATGGCTCGATGTTTCACCGCGCTCCAGGATCGATCGGCGCATCGTCCTATCCATCCCGGGTCTTCAAGGGACACCATATGCCGGGGCGGATGGGTACTGACAGGGCCACTGTGAAGGGGCTCCAAGTCGTGAAGGTCCTTCCAGAGCAGAACCTGGTGTTGGTCAAAGGCGCTGTGCCGGGACCCGCCGGCAGCGTGGTTACGATTTCGAAACGAGGCTAATGTGATGTCGGTCATAGTTCAGGCGCTGGATACGAACGGCGTAAAGACAACAGATGTCACCCTCGATGAGACGGTATTCGGTGCCGCGAGCCCGTCGCATCTCATGCACGATGTGGTCCGAATGCAACTGGCGAATCGTCGTCAGGGGACCGCTTCAACCCGCAGACGATCCGAGGTCCGCGGCGGCGGGAAAAAGCCCTGGAAGCAAAAGGGGACCGGTCGCGCACGATCCGGAACCAGGCGTTCACCGCTCTGGCGCGGTGGCGGGACGGTATTCGGTCCTCAGCCTCGAAGTTACGCCTACGAGATACCGCGTCAGGTACGAGCCGCTGCCCTTCGAGCCGCGCTCTCTGAGAAGGTTCGGGCCGGACAGTTTATGGTGGTGGACAATCTTTCGCTGGAAGAGCCAAGTACGAAGGCGGTTACGGCTCTGTTGGCGCGATTGGGCGTGCAGGGGCGCGCCTTGATTGTGACAGACCAGGCCCAGCCGGATGATGCGGTGAGCAAGTCGTGCCGTAACCTACCGTATCTCACGCTTGTGCCAACGGCCGGATTGAACGTGTACGATATCCTGCGGCACGACACACTGATAATGACCAAGGGCGCAGTGAGCGCGGTCGAAGAGGCGTGGAGGCCATGAGAGAGGCATATCAGATCATCCGTCGTCCTCTCATCACCGAGAAGGGAACGGATCTGAAGGATCAGACCAATCAGTACCTTTTCGAAGTGGCCGGTGATGCCAATAAGATCGAGATCAAGCGTGCGGTCGAATCGCTGTTTCGAGTGAAGGTACGTCAGGTGCGGACACTCTCCGTGAAGGGCAAAACCAAACGGCTGGGGCGTTTTATCGGTCGTACATCCGACTGGAAGAAGGCCATAGCAACCCTGAAAGAAGGGGAAACCATCGAGTTCTTCGAGGGAGCATAGATGCCGATTCGAGCATACAAGCCGACATCTCCTGGCAGGCGCTTCCAGACCGTACTGGAGTATGCGGACCTTACCAGATCCACACCGGAGAAGGCGCTGCTCCGGCCCGCCAGGAGGAGCGGCGGTCGGAACGCGGCCGGCAGACTTACGGTGCGGCATCGTGGAGGCGGGCACAAGCGACAGTATCGGCTCGTCGATTTTAAGCGGAATAAGCCCGGCGTCCTCGCAAAGGTGGCGGCGATCGAGTACGATCCGAACCGCTCCGCGCGAATTGCGCTCCTCCACTATGCGGATGGTGAGAAGCGGTACATCGTCGGGCCCCTGGGCCTTCAGGTTGGAGAGCAGGTGATGTCCGGGGCTGGGGCCGAGATCAAGGTCGGCAATGCGCTTCCGTTGCGTGCCATTCCCGTCGGCATCACGCTTCATAATCTTGAACTAAAGCCCGGCAAGGGAGCGCAACTGGCGAGAAGCGCCGGGTCCGGCGTGCAATTCCTGGCCAAAGAGGGCAACCTCGGCCTGGTGAAGCTTCCATCCGGTGAGTTGCGCCGCCTCAGCCTTGATTGCATGGCGGTCGTCGGCCAGGTCGGCAACCTCGAGTACGAGAACGTATCGTTGGGGAAGGCAGGGCGGTCGCGATGGCTCGGGATCCGGCCGGCCGTTCGCGGTGTTGCCATGAACCCTCATGATCACCCCTTAGGTGGTGGTGAGGGCAAAACGTCCGGCGGTCGCCACCCCTGCAGCCCTTGGGGGAAACTCGAGAAAAAAACGAGAAAGAAGGGAAAGCCCTCGGATCGTTTCATTGTGAAACGCCGAAAGTAGGGCGGGGTACGAGAGGTAAAGAACTGTCTGTTCTGGATCGGACCTCAGATCTTACGGTTCGGACGGCTGAACGGAGGTTAGTGTGCCGCGTTCACTAAAAAAAGGTGCATACGTAGAACCGAAGCTCCTCAAGAAGATTGAGGCGATGAATGAGGGTAGGGAGAAGAAGATCGTCAAGTCCTGGTCGAGGCGATCGGTTATCCTTCCCGAATTTGTCGGACATACGTTGGCGATCCATAACGGTAAGAAGTTTATCCCCATTTACATCAGTGAGAACATGGTCGGGCATAAGCTTGGAGAATTTTCTCCAACCAGGACCTTCCGTGGGCATGGAGCGCATACCACGCGTTCCAGTGCACTCAAATAAAAATAAAGAGGACCGTGTCGATCATGGAATGTCGCGCTATCGGCCGCTTTATAGGAATACCACCGCGCAAGGCGAGACTCGTCATTGACCTGATTCGCGGTCGCGGCATCAATCAGGCTCTTGATACCGTACGGTACACGAAGAAGTATGCTGCCAGGGCCGTAGAGAAGATTCTCAAATCGGCGCTGGCTAATGCGCAGCATAACCACGGGGCGAAGAATATCGATCGCTTATTCGTCAAGGAGGCCTTTGTTGATCAGGGCCCGACCATTAAGCGATTTCGACCTCGTGCTATGGGACGGGCGAACCCGATTAAGAAGCGCAGCAGCCACATCACGATTGTCCTGATTGAGAAGGAAGCTGCGTTGTGAGCGAGTTCTTCGGGAGGCGGTATGAACCCGTCTCTGCGGGATAATAGCTGCCAGCGGTCAGCATTCAGCTGTCAGCTTTAGATAACAATAAGGGACGAGTCATAAAGCCGAACTGATCGCGGAAGGCTGATTGCTTCTACCAATGGCGGAGGTGTGATGGGACAGAAGGTACACCCTGTAGGATTTCGGCTGGGATTCATCAAGCCGTGGAGGTCGAGATGGTTTGCCATGAAGGGCTACGCGGATGCCCTGCATGAAGACCTCAAGTTCCGGCGTTTTATCAAGGAACGGGTTTACCACGCCGGTGTTTCCGGGATCGATATCGAGCGAAAGGCCGATCAGATTCGCGTCGTGATCCACACCGCCAGACCCGGCATTATTATCGGAAAAAAGGGCTCAGAGGTCGACAAGTTGAAAGCTGCCCTCTCCGGTATGACTAAGAAACCGATTCAGTTGGACATCGTTGAAGTTCGAAGGGCGGAACTTGATGCCCAATTGATCGCTGAGCAGATTGCCTCTCAATTGATGCGTCGAGTAGCGTTCAGACGGGCTATGAAGAAGACCGTACAGTCCTCGATGCGGCTGGGGGCGCAGGGAGTTCAGATTGCATGCGCTGGCCGGCTGGCCGGGGCGGAGATTGCGCGTAGAGAATGGTATCGTGAGGGACGGATGCCGTTGAACACGCTGCGGGCGAACATCGACTATGGGTTTACCCAGGCGAAGACCACATATGGGCTGATCGGGGTCAAGTGCTGGGTCTACCATGGCGAGGCGATGCCGGACACGCTGGCGGCTAAACAGGAACGGGAGATACCCCAAGCGGCCCCGCGAAGGCCCAGGGGGCCCAACCCGACACAGGGTTAGGACACGCGATGCTGGCACCAAAGCGAGTAAAATTTCGGAAGCAACACCGGGGTAGACGGTCGGGAATCGCGGTTGCCGGATCGGCGTTGGCCTTTGGGGAATACGGTCTGAAGGCGCTGGAAGCGGCATGGATTACCAATCGGCAGATCGAGGCGGCCCGTCGCGCCATGACGCGCCATATTAAGAGAGGCGGGAAGGTGTGGATTCGGATCTTCCCCGATAAGCCGATTACGAAGAAGCCCGCCGAGACCCGGATGGGTAAAGGGAAGGGCGCGCCGGAAGGTTGGGTGGCGGTAGTGAAGCCCGGACGGATGCTGTGTGAGATGGAAGGGGTGACCGAGGCGATCGCGAAGGAGGCCATGCGTCTTGCCGCTCATAAACTGCCGATCGCCACACGGTTCGTATCACGTACGATGGCGATGAGTTGAGGACGACGATGGATGCGAAAGCGTTTCGTCAACTGGGCGCAGCGGAGTTGGAACAAAAGCTCCACGACACAAGAGATGAGCTCTTCAAGCTGAAGCTGAGGGCTTCGGTAGCGCAACTTGAAAACCCGGCTCGTATCCGGAAACTTCGTCGAGAGATCGCCGTCGGAGAGACGGTGCGGGGAGAGTCCTTGCGTAAACAGATAGCATCAGAGGTGGAGCCTGCGCCATGACCGAGCCGAAGAAAAGAGGTCGTCGAAAAGCCTTAGTGGGGGTCGTGGTGAGCAACAAGATGCAAAAGACCGTTGTCGTTATGGTCGAGCGCCTTGTGCGACATGAGGCATACAGTAAAATGGTCCGTTGTCGGACGAAGGTCAAAGCCCACGATGAGGACAATCGGTGCGGCATGGGCGATAAGGTTGCCATCGAGGAGGCTCGACCTCTGAGTAAAGAGAAGCATTGGCGGGTCACGGAAATCCTGCAGAAGGCGGCCGTCTAAAAATAGGGTATAGCGTATAGGGTTTGGGTTCAAGGCAAAGAATGCTGCGGGAGTCTGATCACCCTACACCCTACACCCTACATCCTACACCCTGGAGTAATTATGATCGGTTTACGGACAATTATGGAGGTAGCCGACAATTCCGGCGCCAAGCGGATCTCGCTGATTAAGGTGCTGGGAGGATCCGGGAAGCGTTACGCTCGCCTGGGCGATATCATCGTGGCGAACGTCAAGGAGGCAATTCCGGAGGGTTCGGTTAAAAAAGGCGCCGTCGTGAAAGCGGTGGTGGTAAGGACGTCGAAAGAGCTGCGACGCGCGGACGGCTCTTACATCAAATTCGATCGAAACGCCGCGGTGCTGCTGAATGAGCAGAATAACCCGGTGGGTACCCGGATTTTTGGTCCGGTAGCCCGAGAGCTGCGTGAGGCGCGGTTTATGAAGATTATCTCCCTGGCGCCAGAGGTGGTCTGAGGTCGCGAGGGCTGAATCTGTGAGGGTATGATGGCTGTGGGACATGGGCTTCCGATCAAGAAGAACGATCTGGTTGCCGTAATTGCAGGGAAGGACAAGGGGAAGCGGGGCAAGATCGTCAAGGTCATTCCCAAGACCACGCGCGTCCTGGTGGAAAAGGTGAACATCGTGAAGCGCCACACCAAGCCTGGACGCGACTCAAAGCAGGGGGGAATCCTTGAACGAGAGAACCCGATTCACGCCTCAAACTTGATGTTGGTGTGTAACAAGTGCGATCGTCCCGTCCGTGTCGGCTTTAGTCGTCTCGCTGACGGCCGAAAGGTGCGGGTGTGTAAAAAGTGCAGCGAAGTCGTGGATTAGGGGAAGGATGATGGCACAGGGTTCCAAAACCAAGAAGAAAGAGAAGCCGGATGCGAAGGGTTCTATTACAGAGCCTCGCGCGGAGCCGCGACTGCGCGAACGCTTTCGCGAGGTCATTGCGCCTGCCCTCATGAAGCAATTCCGCTATAAGAACGTTTGGCAGGTACCGCGTCCCTCGAAGATTGTCCTCAACATGGGATTGGGGGAGGCCATCGCCAATGTCAAGGTGATCGACGCTGCCGTCGAGGAACTGTCGGTCGTTACCGGACAGAAGCCGGTCGTCACGCGCGCGAGGAAGTCTGAGGCGGGATTCAAGCTGAGGACGGGGGTCCCTATCGGCTGCAAGGTTACCCTGCGTGGAGACCGGATGTATGAGTTTCTCGATCGTTTCGTGAATGTTGCACTCCCGCGTATCAGAGACTTCAGAGGCGTGTCCGCCAAGTCATTCGATGGTCGTGGTAATTACAATCTGGGCGTGAGAGAACAACTCATCTTCCCGGAGATCAAATACGACAAGGTGGATGCGGTTCGCGGGATGGATATCGCCATAGAGACGTCCGCCAGGACGGATGAGCAGGCGCGTGCGCTCTTGGAACATCTGGGATTTCCCTTTCAGAAGAGTTAGCACAGTGGATAGCCGGTAGCCGTCATCCAGTGACTTGTTGCTGAAGGCTGACCGCTGAGAGCTCGGGAGTAATATATGGCCAAAACATCGCTGATCGTGAAGAGCCAGCGTACGCCGAAATTTAAGGTGCGTGCTTATCACCGGTGTCGTACCTGCGGGCGACCGCGCGGCTATCTCAGGAAGTTCGAAATGTGTCGAATCTGCTTTCGGGATCTGGCTCTCCGGGGCGAGATTCCCGGCGTCATCAAGGCCAGTTGGTAGGAGAGTCGCGCGCCTGGGATCGAAGGCTCGAGCATTCCGGACGCGGAACATCGAACGCTAAACGTGGAGTAAGTTGACCATGATGACCGATCCCATCGCTGATTTACTGACGAGGGTCAGGAACGCCAACCTGGCCGTCCATGACAAAGTCCATATCCCGGCTTCCAGGGTGAAGGTGGAGATTGCCAAAGTTCTGCGGGAGGAAGGGTACATTAAGAACTTTAAGGTACTCGAGGGCGACCCCCAACCAGTGCTTCGGATTGACATGAAGTACGGTGCCGGGGATCAACGGATCCTCAGGGGCCTTCGACGGGTCAGTCGCCCGGGACTGCGGGTATATGCAACGTCGCGGCGGCTGCCTCGAGTCCTGAACGGTCTGGGTGTCGCGATCCTTTCGACCTCGCAGGGGATCATGACCGAGCGCGTGGCCAGAGATCGCGGGGTAGGCGGCGAGGTGCTGTGCTACGTCTGGTAAGGGCGGCGCGAGCCCGTCGAGGGATATTGTGAAAGCCGGCATTGGGCCCGTTACAGCCATGACAGTGCTGCATCCTAGAGGAAACGAGTAGAGTATGTCGCGAATCGGAAGAAAGCCAATCCCGTTCTCGAATCAGGTCAAGGTCGAGATTGCGGGAGGCAGTATCTCTGTTCAGGGGCCGAGGGGTAAACTGGCACTGCGCCTCCATCCCGCTATGGCGGTGAAGGTTGAGGATAGTCAGCTTCATTGTACCCGTCCAACGGACAATAAACTTCATCGTTCGCTCCATGGACTGACTCGCACGCTGATCGCGAATATGATCGAGGGAGTCACCAAGGGATTCGAGAAGAAGCTGGAGATGGTCGGAGTTGGCTATCGCGCATCGGTGAATGGCAGGAATCTGTCGCTGATGCTGGGATATTCGCATCCCCTCGTATTGCCGTTGCCGGAGGGGATCAATGTGACTGTAGAGAGTCAGAATCTCCTGACGATCTCCGGGTCGGACAAACAACAGGTGGGATCGGTGGCCGCCAAGATCAGAAGTCTCAGACCGCCGGAGCCGTATAAGGGCAAAGGGGTCAAGTACGCGGGTGAGCGCATTCGTCGTAAGGCAGGAAAGGCGGGGGCGTAGGTCCGATTACGCGTCTGGGGGAGGAGTTGAGTTGGCCGGTTACGAAGGAAAACACGAACGGCGACTGCGGCGTCATCGCCGGATCCGAAAACACGTTACAGGTAGCGCCGCCTGCCCACGGCTGTGCGTGTTCAGAAGCGCCCGCCATATTTACGCTCAGATTGTTGATGACGAGCAGGGTAAGACGCTAGCTGCCGCCTCCACCCTTTCAAGGGAGATCAGAGAACGGGGAAAGATGGAGAGTAAGACGGCGGCTGCTCGGGCAGTCGGCGAGCTGTTGGCGAGCAAGGCCTTGGCGGCCGATATCTCCCGGGTGGTGTTTGACCGCGGCGGGTTCAAGTTCCACGGACGGGTGAAGGCCCTGGCCGTCGGCCTTGGAGAAAAAGGCGTCAAGCTCTGATATCGTTTTTAGTTTTCAGTGTCTGACACTCGAGACTAAAAGCAGACCCGAAGAGAAGGAGAGGATTTGAACCAGATCAAAGCTGACTCGCTGAACCTTGCCGAGCGTATTGTCCATATTAATCGAGTCGCCAAGGTGGTCAAGGGCGGACGGCGATTCACGTTTAGCGCCCTTGTCGTGGTGGGTGATCAGAACGGACACGTCGGGATCGGACTCGGCAAAGCGCACGAGGTGCCGGAGGCCATTCGTAAGGGGATCGAGGCTGCCAAGAAGGATTTGGTCGGCATAACGCTGGCACACACGAGCATCCCCCACGAGGTTGTCGGTCGGTTCGGCTCCAGCCGGGTGATCCTCAAGCCGGCCTCACAGGGCACCGGAGTCGTGGCGGGCAGGGCGGCCCGCGCCGTATTGGAAGCGGCGGGTGTCCGGAATGTCCTGTCGAAATCACTGGGATCTGATAATCCTCACAACGTTGTGAAGGCGACGTTGCAGGGCTTGCAATCGCTTCGGGCGCCGGAAGACGTGGCACGCGCGCGAGGCGCGCGTCAAGCAGGATTGATCGCTCAAGGGGCATAAGATGGACAAAGGTCTGCGTATCATCCTCCGAAAAAGTAAGATCGGCCATCCGGCGCACCAGGCTCGAGTCCTCGCCGGGCTCGGGTTGCGCAGAATCAATCAGTCTGTCGTTCGCGCCGATACCCCGAATATTCGGGGAATGATCAGAAAGGTGATTCACCTGGTCGAGATCCAGCAGGTTGACAACGAGGAGAGGGGATGAAGCTGCACGAGTTAAAGCCGCCAGCGGGTGCAAGCCGGCGTAGGAAACGTGTCGGCCGAGGGACCGGGTCAGGACACGGAAAGACATCGGGCAGAGGAGAAAAGGGCCAGAAAGCGCGCTCTGGCGCCCATATCCATCCCTGGTTCGAGGGCGGTCAGCTTCCGCTGCATCGCCGTGTGCCAAAGCGGGGATTTACCAACAGGTTTAGGAAGGTCTACGCGACCGTGAACCTGCAAGACCTGGAGCGATTTGAACCAGGAACCAAAATCACGCCTGGGCTCCTGCAAGAGCGAAGGCTCGTCAAGGACCTCAAGGCGGGATTGAAGATTCTGGCTGACGGAGTCCTCAGCAAGCCTTTGAGCATCGCGGCGCATAAGTTCTCCAAGCGGTCGGTAGAAAAGATCCTTGCGTCCGGTGGGACGGTCGAGGTTATTGGCGCATGATGGAGGGTGTTGGGAATATCTTCAGAGTTCCTGAGCTTAAGAAGCGAATCATCTTCACTGTCTTTGCGCTGATTGCCTACCGGCTCGGATCTCATATCCCGACGCCCGGCATCGATGCCCACGCTCTTTCATCGTTCTTTCAGCAGGCAGGGGGGACTCTGCTTGGCTTCTTCGATCTCTTTTCTGGTGGCGCGCTTCGCCGTCTCAGTATTTTCGCACTCGGCATTATGCCCTACATCAGCGCATCGATCATCCTGCAGCTCCTTGCCGTTGTGTTTCCCCCCTTGGAAAAGCTGAGCAAAGAAGGGGAGGCGGGGCGTAAGAAGATCTCTCAGTATACGCGGTACGGCACCGTATTCCTCGCGGCCATCCAGGCCATGGGGATTGCCATCGGTCTTGAAAGTATGCGCAGCCCTCTCGGCGAGCAGATCGTGATAAGCCCGGGAATAGGCTTTCGCCTGATGACGACGATCACGCTGACCACTGGCGCGATCTTTCTTATGTGGCTTGGTGAGCAGATTACTGAGCGTGGGATCGGGAATGGGATCTCGCTTCTCATCTTTGCCGGTATCATTGTCCGGATGCCGGAGGCGATCGTTAACACCTGGCGGCTTCTGACTACTGGTGAATTGAACGCACTGGCGCTGCTGGCCGTTCTGGCTCTGATGGTGTTGGTCGTCGCCGGCGTGATCATCATGACGCTCGGCCAGCGACCGATCGTAGTGCAGTATGCCAAAAGAGTTGTCGGACGTCGGATCTATGGAGGTCAGAGCACGCATATCCCGTTGCGAATCAACACCGCCGGAGTTATCCCGGTGATCTTTGCCGCCTCTATCATCGTGTTCCCGGCTACGATTGCACAATTTTTTAATCATCCATGGATGCAGGCTGTCGCCAGGGCGCTTTCCCCGGCTACCGTGACCTATACGGTGCTCTATGCGGCAGCCATCATTTTCTTTACCTATTTTTATACCGCCATTGTCTTTAATCCGATCGATGTCGCCGATAACATGAGAAAGTACGGCGGCTTCATCCCTGGTATTCGACCGGGCGCGAAGACGGCGGAATTTATCGAGAAGGTGTTGGATCGAATTACGCTGGTCGGGGCGATCTATCTGACGCTGATCTCGATTCTTCCGGAATTATTGATCACCACGATGAATGTCCCGTTCTTCTTTGGGGGAACCTCGCTCTTGATCGTGGTTGGCGTCGCATTGGATACCGTACAGCAAGTCGAATCCCACTTGGTCATGCGTCACTATGAGGGATTCCTGAAGAAGAATCGAATTAAAGGTAGACTGGGGTAGTGGGCCATGCGGCTCGTCTTGCTGGGACCGCCCGGCGCTGGCAAGGGGACGCAGGCCAGGCTGCTGACGGCCAAGTTTGATGTCGCGCATGTCTCCGCCGGTGACCTGCTGCGACAAGCAGTGGCCGACGGCTCAGAATGGGGACAGACCGCTAAATCGATCATGGCGCAAGGGGCCCTGGTGCCCGACAGCGTGGTCATCGAGATTATCGAGAAGCGACTGCGGCAACCGGATTGCGCCGGTGGCTATATCCTGGACGGGTTTCCGCGGACGTTGCGACAGGCTGAGGCGCTCTCGGATGTTCTGAAGATGTTGCATGCCCCGTTGGATCAGGTCATCAGCCTTGAGGTGTCTGAGGACGATCTGGTGAGCCGATTGGCGGGTCGGCGGGTGTGTCGGGCCTGCGGATCGATGTTTCATGTCGACACGAAGCCGACGGTACGGATCGGGGTGTGTGATAACTGTGGGGATCAGCTCTTTCAGAGGGACGATGATAAGGAGGACACGATTCGCCATCGCCTGCGGGTCTATCGGGAGCAAACAGAGCCTCTGATCGCGTATTACAATAAGATGGGGCTACTGAGGCGGATCGACGGACACGGGACGATCGAGGAGATTGCTCGACGCATCCATCGCGCTCTAGGGGACGGATAGTAACAGGTATGATGATCTTGAAATCCCCTTGGGAGATTGACCTGATGCGTAAGAGCAGTCGAATTGTGGCGGACACTCTCGAGAAGCTGGTGAGACTGATCGAACCGGGACTGTCCACCCTGGAGTTGGACCGCTTTGCAGAGGCCTATATCGTACGACGAGGGGGCAAGCCGGCGTTCAAGGGTTATCGTGGTTATCCTTACACGCTCTGCGTATCCGTAAACGAGCAGGTCGTCCATGCGTTCCCATCGGGAAGGCGTCTTGAGGAAGGTGACATAGTGAGTCTGGACCTTGGGGTTGTCGTCGATGGATATTACGGGGATGCCGCGATCACGGTTCCCGTGGGCAAGGTGTCCGAGGAGGCTCGACGTCTGATTGCGGCGACGCGAACGGCGCTTTCTCAGGCGATCCTGGCTGTGCGGCCCGGAAATCATCTCTCCGACATCTCTCACGCGGTGCAGTCCGCTATCGAGACCCAGGGGTTCTCGGTAGTGCGGCTGTTTGTGGGTCACGGGATCGGTCGATCGCTTCATGAGGAACCGCAGATCCCGAACTTCGGCCCTCCGGCCCAAGGCCCTGTACTCAAACCCGGGTTGGTTCTGGCTATAGAACCGATGGCGAATGCCGGCGGCGCGGACGTCATGATCCTCGATGATCGCTGGACAGCCGTCACACGCGACCGATCCCTTTCGGCCCATTTTGAGCATACCGTTGCGCTCACTGAGGATGGCGTTCAGGTGCTTACCAGTGTTGCCGGAGACGAGTCGTGTGAGGAAGCGAAGCGCTAATGCCGAAGGAAGAGGCGATTGAGGTTGAGGGGACCGTTATTGAGCCGTTACCGAATGCCATGTTTCGAGTAGAATTGGAAACGGGACACAAGGTGCTGGCGCACATCTCCGGAAAGATGCGCATGCATTTCATTCGGATTCTTCCGGGCGATAAGGTGATCGTAGAACTGTCCCCATACGATCTGACGCGAGGACGAATCATTTACCGATATAAATAGCCGTGAAGGGGAAGAGTGTCCGGGGAATGAGCGATTCCGTGACGTGGGGGTTATCATGAAGGTTCGAGCGTCGGTAAAGCCGATATGCGAGAAGTGTAAGATCATTCGACGGAAAAGGGTGCTGCGGATCGTCTGTGAAAATCCTCGGCACAAACAACGACAGGGGTAGTCGGTTCAGCGGACGCTATTGGCTATCGGCTGACAGCGGTCCTTCGAGGAAATTATGGCACGTATCGCCGGGGTAGATCTTCCGAGGGAAAAGCGGCTTGAGATAGCGCTGACGTATATCTTCGGCATTGGTCGTTCTGCTTCCCGCAAAATCTTGCAGGACTCCGTGGTTAATCCGGACGTCCGCGTCAAGGATCTCACTGAAGAGGAGATCACCAAGCTGCGGCGAACCATTGAGGGAAACTACAGGGTTGAAGGGGATCTCAGGCGTGAGATCTCGATGAACATCAAGCGGCTCATGGATATAGGCGCCTACCGGGGTCTCAGGCATCGACGGGGTCTCCCTGTTCGCGGCCAACGAACCAGCACGAATGCCAGAACGCGCAAAGGGCCTCGCCGGACGGTCGGCGCGAAGAGTAAGAAAACGTAGCCGAGTTCATTGTCGGGCTGACGACTGATCGGTGAGAGCTGATCGCTGAGCTATTGGAGGAAGAATGGCGGAAGAAACAAAACCGCGGCGTCCGGCGGGACGTGCGGGAGGCAGGAAAGAGGCGAAGAATATCGCTCACGGAATCGCCTGCGTCCAGGCGACGTTCAACAACACCATAGTCACCATCACCGATGTGACCGGTAATGTTGTCGCTTGGGCCAGCGCCGGCTCGGTCGGGTTCAAGGGTTCCCGTAAGAGTACGCCATTTGCTGCTCAAAGGGCTGCTGATAGTGCTGCGCAGAAGGCGATGAGCCATGGCATGAAGGAAGTGAAGGTCTACGTGAAAGGGCCAGGCGCCGGACGAGAAGCGGCTATTCGAGCCTTGCAGGCGGCAGGTATGGAGATTGTGGCGATCAAGGATGTGACGCCGATTCCACACAACGGTTGTCGGCCGTCTAAGCGGAGACGTGTATGAGACAGTCGTTCCTGGCGACACATCATCCGGTCATTCCCGGAAAGAGTATCAAGAGCGCGATCCGCCGACGTATTGAGGTGACGGGGGGCAGCACCACTCCCCTGGGAGGAGGGGTTCGTGGCTAGATATCGGGATCCCGTGTGCAAGCTTTGCAGGCGAGAAGGGATGAAGCTGTTCCTGAAAGGGGATCGATGCCTCTCCGCCGCCTGCGCGATTGAGAAGCGGAACTACGCTCCCGGCATGCATGGCCAGCGGCGGGCGAAGGTGTCGGACTACTGCCGTCAGCTTCGTGAGAAGCAGAAGATGCGCCGGATCTATGGAGTCCTGGAAACGCAATTCCGGAAATATTTTCACCTGGCCGAGCGGCAGACAGGGATGACGGGTGAAAACCTCGTTAGGATCCTGGAACAACGACTGGACAGTGTGGTCCATCGTCTCGGATTCGCCGCATCCCGCGCGCAGGCGCGTCTGCTGATCACTCACGGTCACATCCTCGTGAATGGACGCAAAACGGATATTGCATCCTACCTGGTGCGTCCAGGTGAGATGATCGAGGTGCGGCCCAAGAGTCGCGAAATGGCGGCAATTAAGACGGCTCTTGAAGGGGTAAAGCGGCGAACGTTGCCGAGTTGGCTGGAGCTTGATGCGACCAACATGAAAGGGACTATCCGCTCGATCCCATCCCGGGAAGAGATCGCTATCCCCGTGGAGGAGCAGCTGATTGTTGCGCTGTACTCCAAATAATGGTGGGCGTGGGAGGTTTTGATGATTCAGAAGTTTAAGGGCATCCAGAAGCCAAAGCGGCTGGAGTGCGAGCTGGAATCTCTGACCAGCACATACGGCAAGTTTCTTGCGGAGCCCTTTGAACGCGGATTCGGATTGACCATCGGTAATGCGCTTCGGCGCACCCTTCTCTCCGCCATTGAGGGGGCCGCGGTGACCGCGATTCGAATCACCGGGGCGCTGCATGAATTCTCAACGATCCCTGGGGTGAAAGAAGATGTTACCGATATCATTCTTAATCTCAAGGGGCTGCGAATTCGACTTCACGTTGATCATCCTAAGACCCTCTATTTGAAGGCGTTCTCAGAAGGTGAGGTTCGAGCCGAGCATATTACTCCGGATCCCGATGTCGAGATCTTGAACCCCGATTTGCACATTGCGACCTTGGCGCAGGATGGGAAGCTTGAGCTGGAATTGGAGGTTCGCCTCGGACGCGGGTATGTTCCCGCAGAGCGAAACAAACGAGAAGGGCAACCCGTCGATGTCATTGCCATAGACTCAATCTTTTCCCCGATCCGGAAGGTCAATTTTCTGGTTGAAGACACCAGGGTTGGGCAGGTCACCGACTACAATAAGCTGACCTTGGAGGTCTGGACTGACGGCAGCGTCCTGCCCCGCGATGCCATTGCGTATGCGGCAAAGATCCTCAAGGATCACCTGAGCATCTTTACAAACTTCGAGGAAGAGCCGGAGGGTGAGGGGGTTGTTATCGACGAGGCAAGAAAGCAACTGTTGGACAACCTCAATCGAAGTGTTGACGAACTGGAGCTGTCAGTACGATCGGCCAATTGTTTGAAGCACTCGGATATCCGATATATCTACGAATTAGTTGTCAAGAGTGAGGCCGAGATGTTGAAGACAAAAAATTTTGGCCGTAAGTCTCTGAACGAAATTAAGGAAATCCTTACCGGTATGGGGTTAACCTTAGGGATGAAACTGGAAGGCCTCCCTGTTGGCGAGTCGATTGGGAAACGCGGTGACAAGACCTCGAAGGCCTTAACAGGGGCCTGAGCTTGGCCTGGTTTTACACGGTCAGGCAGGAGTGCCTGCTATGCGACATAGGAAAGCTGGGAGGAAGCTCGGCCGAACTACGGCTCATCGTGAGATGCTCCTCCGTAATTTGGTGACATCGCTCTTCCGTTACGAGAAGATCGTGACAACTGAGGCGAAGGCCAAGGAGCTGCATAAGGTGGCGGATAAGATCATTACGCTTGCCAAGCGCGGAGATTTACATGCGCGCCGACAGGCCGCCGAGGTTGTCCTGGATGAGGATGTCTTAAAAAAGCTGTTTGATTCGATCGGTAGCCGCTATAAGGATCGAAACGGCGGTTATACCAGGTTGACCAAGCTGGAGTACAGAATGGGGGATGGCGCACCGCTTGCGGCCATCGAGCTTGTCGAGATCGGTGCAGTGGCTGAACCTTCGGCCAAGCCGGCGAGACGCCGTGGTCGGCGTGGGGATAAAGGCGCGGTACCGAAGCCGCGGCCGGCCGAACCCATAGCGGCTCAGTCACCAGGTGCTTGAAGTGGCGGTCGGCCCTTGAAGATAACAGGTTGACGTAAGCGTGATGCCCTTCCCGGTTCGTTCGGGAAGGGCATCGTTGCTTTTACGGGGAGAGGATTTGCCCTTTACAACTCGTGGGCCGTTATGATACGAGAAGGGCCTCTGGAGGGTTGAGCGGCCCGTACGATATACCGGGGGGGGAAGGGCGATGAGCGGAATAGAGATAGCCAGAATACGGAATGTCGCTATTGTGGCCCATGGGGGCGCAGGGAAGACGACACTGACTGAGGCGATGCTGTTTGACGCCGGCGTGACGCCTCGCCTTGGGACGGTTCAAGATGGGACGACCATCACCGACTTCGACGAGGATGAGGTCAAACGGAAGATGAGCGTCAATTCTGCTCTCGCCTTCTGCGAGTGGAAAGGGTACAAGCTTAACGTGATTGACACCCCTGGAGCCTCTATCTTTCTGACCGATACCCGGAACTGTCTGAGAGTCCTTGACGGCGCCGTTGTGGTAGTGAGTGCCGTCTCCGGTGTAAAGGTGCAGACAGAGAAGGTGTGGGCGTGCGCTGAAGCGGAAGGCCTGGCCAGGATGATTTATGTCAATAAGATGGATCAGGAACAGGCCGATTTTTTCAGAGCCTTGGACGATATTCGCAAGAACCTCTGCCCGGCGGCGACACCCGTCCAACTTCCGATAGGCGCGCATGCGTCCTTTGCGGGTGTGATCGATCTGCTGCGGATGAAAGCTTTGATCTACCAGGGCGAGCTGACGGGGAAGTGTTCCGAAGGAGAGGTTCCCCGAGAGCTGAGGCCGAAGGCGGAACAGCTTCGGGCGACGCTGATGGAGGCGGTTGCGGACAGCGACGATAGGCTGCTTGAGAAGTATCTTGAAGTCGGTGTACTCACAGATGAGGAGTTGAAAGCCGGACTACGGCGAGCGGTGATCGGGGGAAAGGTTGTTCCGGTCCTCTGCGGTTCGGCTGTCAAAAACATCGGCGTACAGCCCATGCTCGATCTCCTGACGGAACTCTTTCCATCTCCGGCGGATCGCGAAGCGATGACGGGAATCGATCCGAGGAGCGGCGAGCGAGCGACTCGAGAAGGTCGAGAGGATGCTCCGTTCTCAGCTTTAGTATTTAAGACGCTCGTCGATCCCTACGCCGGCAAGATTAGCCTTTTCCGAGTCTACTCCGGGGCGCTTTCTTCCGATTCGAACGCCTACAACAGCACCAAAGGGTGCAAGGAAAGGATCGGTCAGGTCGTGCTGCTCCGAGGTAAGAATCAGATACCGGTTCCGACAATCGGGGCCGGAGATCTGGGGGCTGTCGTGAAACTCAAGGAGACAGGCACGGGGGACACCCTGTGCGATGAGCGAAGCCCCATCCGCCTGGAGTCTGTTGGGATCCCACATTCTATCGTCGAGTACGCCATTGTCCCGAAGACAAGAGGGGATGAGGAGAAAATGAGCTCGGGACTCCAGCGGCTTCGCGAGGAGGATCCATCCCTTCAGATTCGACGCGACCCGCAGACCAAGGAGATCATCCTGGCCGGGATGGGTAAGGCCCACTTGGAGATTGCGGTCGATCGCCTCAAGCGGAAATACGGACTCGAAATTCAGATGAAGACGCCCCGCGTGCCGTACAAGGAGACTATTCACGGGCGAACTGAGGTTCAAGGACGGCATAAAAAACAGACCGGGGGGCACGGCCAGTACGGCGATTGCTGGATTAAACTTGAGCCGCTTCCCCGGGGTGCCGGGTATGAATTCGTCAATCAAGTTGTGGGAGGGGCGATTCCCAGGCAGTACATCCCTGCGGTTGAGAAAGGGATCATCGAGGCGATGGAAGAAGGGAGTCTGGCCGGGTACCCTGTTGTGGATATAAGGGTGATCCTCTATGACGGTTCATACCATTCTGTTGACTCCTCGGAAATGGCGTTCAAGATCGCGGGGTCGTTAGCGTTTAAGAAGGGGATCATGCAGGCGAATCCGACTCTTCTGGAGCCGATCATGACGGTTGAGGTGATAGTCCCTGATGAGTGTATGGGGGATGTGATCGGCGATCTGAACAGCAAACGGGGACGTGTGATGGGCGTAGAGGCCAAAGGGAAAGCGCAGACGATCAAGGCGCAGGCCCCTCTGGCCGAGTTATTGGAGTATGCCACGCAGCTTAAGGCCATCACCGGCGACCGCGGTGACTATACGGTGGAGTTCTCCCACTACGATGAGGTTCCTCCGCATCTGAGAGAGCGAGTGATTGCTGAATTGAGGAAGGCAAAAGGCGAATAGGCCGTCCCTTATCCGCTCTCCCCCTATCCCCTTCCTTGATTTCCCCTGTACAATGTAAGAGAAGCATGCTAATTTATATTCAACGGGCCAACAATGCCCGCTCTTTGTTTTATAGGGGGTAGTATGATATGGCTGGGGAAGTCGTAGAGCGGGTCAGATCAATCGCCCTTCCGCTCTTCACGGAGTTGGGACTGGAGCTGGTAGACGTTGAGTTCCGTCGAGAGGCAGGCGGATGGATCCTGCGCCTGTATCTCGATAAGCCTGATGGGGTGACCTTGGATGATTGCCAGCGAGTGAGCGAAGAGATGAGCGACCTTCTTGACGTAGAGAACATCATCCACCATCCCTACACGCTTGAAGTGTCCTCTCCTGGTTTGAATCGGCCGCTCCGCCTGGAGGCGGATTTTCTCCGCTTTGCGGGCCAACGGGCGAGAGTCACGACCTTGCAGGTCGTCGCCGGTCAACGACGGTTTCTTGGCTTCCTCAGAGGTTACGAGGATGGACGGGTAGTGTTGGAACGGGAAGACGGTACGACTGTCCTCATCCCTTATATGCTGATTTCCAAGGCTCGATTGGATCCAGTCCTTTGAGTGTAGGGTAAAGGGTAAAGGGTTCAGAATGGAAGAGCTCTTAGGCTCTACCCTAACCGCTAGACCCTATACCCTGGCGTGAGACTAATGGGCATCGATTTACTGCAAGTGATAGAGCAGGTCGGACGCGAGAAAGAGATTGATCCGGCCGTACTGATCGAGGCTGTCAGTGCGGCGATCCTCTCGGCGTCCCGTAAGACCCTTGGGGCCGCCCTTGACCTCCGCGCCGAGTTCGACCAACGGTCCCGTTGCTTTACATTGTACGCAGTGCGCAAGGTTGTAGAGCAGGTTGTGAATCCGCATGTCGAGATCTCCATTGATGAGGCCCAGCAGCTCAACCCGGAAGCTCAACTCGGCGATGAGACCAAGGCCGAGGTGAAGGCGAAGGAGTTCGGCCGGATCGCCGCCCAAACGGCGAAGCAGGTCATCATCCAGCGGGTCAAGGAGGCCGAACGGGAGAGTGTGTTTCAGGCCTTTAAGGCCCGAGTGGGCGAATTGGTGGGGGGTGTCGTGCAGAGGGTAGCAAAGGGCAACGTCATCGTCAATCTCGGGAAGGCTGAGGCGATTCTCCCCCCCAGAGAACAACTCCCCCGTGAGGATTACAGGGTCGGCGATCGGATTCGAGCCTATGTGCTGGATGTGAAGAAATTACCGAGAGGGTCCCAGATCGTCCTTTCACGAACCCATCCCGGCCTCTTGGCCAAGCTGCTCGAGATCGAAGTTCCCGAGATCTATGAGGGGATCGTTGAGATCAAGGCGGTGGCCAGGGATGCGGGTGAACGAGCCAAGGTGGCTGTGGCCTCACGCGACAGCAACGTGGATCCGGTAGGGGCCTGTGTCGGCTATCGCGGCAGTCGAATTCAAGCCATCGTCAGGGAACTGATGGGTGAGAAGATTGACGTGATTGCCTGGAAAGACGATCCGGCTTCCTTCGTCAGGAGTGCGCTTGCCCCGGCCGACATTGAGAGCGTCGAGGTTGTTCAGGAGACGCATACCCTTCATGTGCTGGTGGTTGACGGTCAGCTCTCGCTGGCCATTGGGAAACGGGGACAGAACGCTCGTCTGGCGGCCAAGCTGTTGGGCTGGAAGGTCGATGTGAGGGGCCGTGGCGAGATTCAGAAAGAGCCGGAGGAGCGGGTTCAGCCGGAGTTGGAACCCGTGGCCCCAACAGCAGAGAGCCTGACCGACACGGACCTGCGGTTGGCGGAGGTGCCTGGCGTAGGCGAGAAATTGGCCGATCGCCTGATCGAGGCCGGCGTAGACAGTTGCCGAAAATTGGCCGACGCGTCTGATGACGTCTTAATCCAGGTGGAGGGGATCGGTCCAAAGACAGCCCAGCGCCTGATCGAGGCTGCGAAGGCTGCCCTCGCCTCGAGGGACGCGGAATAGGTGGCGGCTGAGCCCTTCCGCTCGTGTGTTGCCTGCCGTACCAGCCGGCCCAAGAGCGAGCTTGTTCGCGTACATCCTGTTGCTGGCGGGGGACTGGGTGTGGATCTGGGCGGGGGATCGGGTCGCGGGGCATATATCTGTCCGCGCCACGTCTGCCTGGAGCAGGCGGTGAAGAGGGGTGAGTTTGCGCGCTGCCTGAAGGTAGCGGTCGCACCGATGACGGTGGAGGCCCTTGAAGGGCTGATCCGAGAACGCGTCTCGCGCAAGGTTGCCTCGCTCCTTGGACTTGCGCGCCGGGCCCGTAAGGTTGTCTCAGGCGCAGAGGCGGTGGATTCGGCCGTCAAGCGCCATACAGCCCGATTAATTCTGAGCGCGGCAGACGCATCGGCGAACTCAGTAGCGAAGTTGCGGAGTTCGGCTGCACAGGTTGGCATCAGATGGATGCAAGCCATGGGTAAGGAGGAGTTGGGGGCCGCTCTCGGAGGAGGTCCTCGAGCGTGCATTGCCGTCATGGATCCGCATTTCGCGGGCGCAGTGATGTCGGTGCTGGAAAAGATACCAATAGAGATGGAAGCAAAAGAGGCTGTACGGTCAGACCGCCGAGTTGGGAGACAGAGCGGAGCTTCGAAAGGTGTGGGGGTGATCCGGCGTGGGAATGATTAGAGTTTACGATCTGGCGAAAGCGCTCGGTATGTCAAGCAAGGATCTTCTTGACCGGCTTGAGCGGTCTGGCATGCAACTGAAGAGCCACAGCAGCAACGTGGATGAGGATCATGTCAGGGCGCTCCTGGCGGCCGCACCATCTCAGAAGAAAAGCCGTCCCAAGCCTAAGCCGCTGGAGGCGCCTCCCTCGGCCCCCGCCGAGCCTGTGGAGGATCAAGTTTTCGGAACAGAGAGAGCCGACGTTCCGACGACCACGACGAAGACCTCGACTCATAAGCCCGCTCGATCCAAGGCTCCAGAGTCAAAGGCGTTGTCCGACACCAGACCGGCAACCGAAGGGGCGAGATCCGCAGAGAGATTGGGTTCGGTTGAGCAAAAGGGACCTCAGAAGCCCAAGGCGGTATCTGGCCTGCAGCCGACTAAGGAGGCAGCGGTTCTCGATCAGCGATCCCCGGTACCGCTTGAGGCTCCTCGCGAGACCCGGACAGCACCGGCCGGGCTGAAGGAGGCGCCACCCAGGACTCCGATGCCGTCTCCACCTGTCTCCGGCCAGGCGCAGAGGGTGGCGGTGGTCCCGCCGACGCCTCAGGCGCCGATCCAGGTAGAGCAGACCGAACGTGAGCCCTCCGCTCCGCTGCGTCCGACGGTCAAGATTGCGGAGACGATCACTGTGAAGGAGCTGGCGGAGAGCATCTCGATGAGCCCCAGTGAGATCATCAAGCAGTTGATCAAGATAGGGATCATGACCACGATAAACCAGCCGCTTGATGTGGAGGTCGTCAAGCGTGCGGCCGACCGGCTGGGATTCTCAGTGGAGGTGACACCCCTGGAGGAGGCCGCGGCCGAGGCGAAGGAACATGAGGATTCTTCGCTGCTTCTGCCCAGGTCTCCTGTCGTGACGATCATGGGACATGTCGATCACGGCAAAACCTCACTGCTGGATGCGATCCGGCAGACCAATGTCATCGCCTCAGAGGCTGGTGGGATTACTCAGCACATCGGCGCCTATCAAGTCGATCTGCCCGGCGGCAAGATCACGTTCCTGGATACACCGGGCCACGAGGCGTTTACCGCCATGCGGGCGCGTGGGGCACAGGCGACCGACATTGTGGTCTTGGTTGTGGCGGCCGATGACGGGGTGATGCCCCAGACGCAGGAGGCGATCAGCCACGCCAAGGACGCGGGCGTCCCGATCCTGGTGGCGATCAACAAGATCGATAAGCCCGGCGCCGATCCGAACCGTGTCAAGCAGCAGTTGGCGGAATACGGGCTGGTTCCGGAAGAGTGGGGAGGGCAGACGGTCTACGTGGAGGTCTCGGCCAAGAAGCAGGTAGGCATAGAGCATCTGCTCGAGATGCTGCTGCTGCTGGCCGAGGTTCAGGAACTCAAGGCGAACCCGCACAAGGCCGCGAAGGGTGTCATTATTGAGGCCGAACTGGATCGTAGTCGGGGACCGGTCGCGACCGTATTGGTTCAGCAGGGGACCCTGAAGGTGGGGGACGTGATCGTTGCCGGATTGCATTCGGGTCGGGTGCGGGCAATGAATAATGAGAAGGGGAAAAGAACCCAGACGGCCGGACCGGCCACCCCCGTGGAGGTACTGGGTCTGTCTGGTATCCCTATGGCTGGAGATACGTTTGTCGTGGTGTCCGATGAACGAAAAGGACGGCAGATCGCAGTCAGCCGACAACAGAAACACCGCGAGGAGATGATCGGTTCGAAACATCGCATGACCTTGGACGATTTGCACCGTCGCATCCAGGAGGGTGAGGTCAAAGAACTTCGGATGATCATCAAGGGCGATGTCCAGGGCTCCATTGGACCGTTTCGCGAATCGCTGGGGCGGATCGGCAGCGACGCGGTCAGATTAAAGGTGATCCACGCGTCGGTCGGCGCCATCACCGAGACCGACGTGATGTTGGCGTCGGCCTCCAACGCCGTCATCGTAGGGTTCCATGTGCGTCCTGAGCCAAAGGCCCAGAAGCTGGCCGAGCTGGAAGGCGTCGAGATTCGGCTCTACACCGTCATCTATGACGCCATCAACGAGATCCGACAGGCGATGGAGGGGCTGCTGGAGCCAACGTATATCGAGCGGTCAATCGGTCGCGTAGAGGTTCGTCAGGTTTTTGCGGTGCCTAAAGTAGGTGCGGTTGGCGGCTCGATGGTAGTGGAAGGCAAGGTCTGCCGAGACAGTCAGGTCCGCATTGTTCGGGATGGCAAGGTAGTGCACAAGGGGCGAGTCGGATCGCTTCGTCGCTTCAAAGAGGATGTCCGAGAGGTACAAACCGGGTTTGAATGCGGCGTCGGCATGGTAAACTTCAACGACATCAAGGTTGGCGATATCCTGGAAGTCTTCGAATTGGAATCGGTCGCCCAGAAACTCTAACAGCGTTTCGCGTTGCGAGTTATTTCTAACGCGAAACCCGGGGCCCGTAACTCGAAACCATTTTGGCCATGACTGTTGGGACGTGCCGTGTCGAGTTGCATCTGGCCGGAAATACCTCCCTCAAGGGTAAGCGGCGGGTTGTTAAGGGGATCAAAGATCGTATCCGAGGCCGCTTCAATGTCTCGGTCGCTGAGGTGGATCGCCTTGATGAATGGCAACGCGCCACGCTCGGAATTGCCTGCATCAGCAACAATGCTCGACTGGTCGACGAGACCCTCACAAAAGTCGTCAACCTCATCGAGACTGACGCTGACGCTCTGATTCTCGATTACGAGATCGAGCTTATGGCCTATTGAAAACAGTTTCGAGCCCCTGGTTTCGAGTATCGAGTGAAGGGCAACCCGAAACTTGAAACTCGAAACCTCCACCACCGCAAGAGGATGAGATGCAAGGCAGGCGAGCCGATCGAGTCGGCACTCTGATACAGGAAGAGATCAGTCGCTTAATGTTACAGTCGGTGAAGGATCCGAGGGTTCGTCGCGCCACGGTCACCCGTGTGCGGGTCAGCGACGATTTGCAACACGCGAAGATCTATATCGCCTCGATGGGAGGCGACAAGAAACAGTGCCAGGAGGCGTTGATCGGTTTGAAGAGCGCGGCCGGCTTTCTCCGGGGGGAATTGGGGCGCCGGTTGTGCTTGCGCTACATCCCGGAACTGCTCTTTTCGCTTGATGATTCGCTGGAGCAGGAGTTGCACATGGCTGAGCTGTTTCGACAGATCGAGGCGACCGAGACCAAGGAGTAATGACAATGGCGAGTCGTATCGATCTACACCTGCATACCAAGGCCTCCGATGGTGCGCTTCAGCCGGCGGAACTGGTGAAGGCTGCAGACCGCATTGGGATCCGCGTGATGGCCGTGACTGACCACGACAGCGTGAATGGAATCGCCGAGGCGCGAGAAGCCGCTTCCGATCTGGCAATCGAGGTGATGCCAGGGATCGAGTTGAGTGCGAGCCTAGACGGCGACGAGATTCATATCCTGGGCTATCTGCTCGACGCGGACGATCCGTCCTTACAAAAGGCCCTCCGTCGACTACAGGAGGACAGACTCGTTCAGGCCCAGGCTATGGTCGAGCGGTTAAGCGCACTCGGCTATCCGCTCGAATGGGACCGCGTCATGGCGATTGCGAATGGGGGATCGGTCGGACGGCCGCATATCGCGATGGCCCTCGTGGAGCGCGGCGCCGTTGCATCAGTGGATGAGGCATTCTCGCGTTTTCTGAGACGAGGAGGCCCCGCCTATGTCGAGGGCTCGAAGTTCTTCCCGTACGAGGCGGTCAGCCTGATCAGAGAGGCTCATGGCGTGCCCTCACTGGCGCACCCGATCATTGTGGGGGCCAGCGATTACCACCTGGATCTGGAGCGGCTGTTGCCGATGATGAAGGAGGCGGGCCTGGAGGGGATCGAGACCTACTATAAGGGGTATACCCCGGAGATTACAACGTCTCTGCTGGCGGTTGCCGAGCGGCATCGGCTTATACCCACCGGTGGGAGCGATTTTCATGGCGGTGGAGTGGTTGCCGATGCGGAGTTGGGAGGGGTAGAGGTACCCTGGCAGACTGTCGAGCGGCTGTGGGCCAGAAAACGAGCGTCGGGCGCCGCACCGATCATCTCCGGGTAAACTTCAGGTACACCTTATGGAACTCAGCGGCGTCTTGAATATTAATAAGCCTGGGGGGATGACCTCCCATGATGTGGTGGACGTGGTGCGGCGTCTGCTGAAGATGCGTCGTATCGGGCATACCGGTACGCTCGATCCGAGGGCGACCGGCGTGCTGCCGCTCTGCGTCGGACGGGCGACCCGAATCGCACAGTTTCTGACTCAGGCCGATAAAGAGTATCTGATCACCATGCAACTGGGCATCACAACTGATACCTTAGATGCTGATGGGAAGGTGTTGTCCAGGACGGAGCATATTGATGTAGACCCCGCCCGACTGCGAGATGTTCTGGAGAGTTTTGTCGGAGAGATTCAGCAGGTACCGCCCCTGTTTTCCGCGAAGAAGCATCACGGGGAGCGACTCTATCGTCTGGCTCGCCGCGGCGAAACGGTTGAACGACAGCCGGTCTCGATTCGAATCCATGAGCTGACACTGCTGGAGTGTGACCTACCCTTCGTCCGGTTCCGGGTGAGTTGTTCCAAGGGGACGTACGCCCGCACGCTGTGCGATGATGTCGGTCGAATCCTCGGCTGCGGCGCGCACCTGTATGCGTTGACTCGCGTTCGGTCCGGCCGTTTCCTGATTGAGGATGCGCTGACGCTGGAGCAGTTGGAGCAGGCCGTTGTGGAGGGCCGCATCCGGGACGTACTGATCCCCATCGGGGAGGCGCTGGGGCACCTCCCGGTTGTCAGGATTCACCCTGAGTCCTCTCGAGGGGTTGTCCAGGGGGGCGGAATGGCGGCCGGCACGTTGCTCAGTTTCCCTATGGAGGTGGAGAAGGGGGACCTTGTCCGGGTTCTGGGGTATCGGCGCCAGCTTCTTTCGTTGGCGGAGGCGACGGTTGCCGGTCGGGAATTCTCCGCAGTCGATCCGAGCCGGATTGTCTTAAAACCGGTACGGGTCCTCGCCGGGCAATGATCGTCATCGAACAGATTGAGGATCTGGAAGAAGGATATCCCTTTCCTGCGGTGGCAGTCGGGACATTCGACGGGGTCCATCTCGGACATCGTGAGATCCTGGGTCGCGTCGTGCGGCGCGCTCGCCATGAGGGAGGAACGGCGGTTGTCTTCACCTTCGCGCGACATCCCCTGGAAGTGGTGAATCCTTCAAAGACGCCGTCCCTCTTGACCCCACTGCCGATCAAACGGGACATCATGGCTGCGCTTGGCGTCGATCTGATGATTGCCGTCGGCTTTACCCCTTCTCTGGCGGCTACCGCGCCGCGCGATTTCGTCAAGACCTACCTGGTCGATCGACTGCAGGCGCGGTTCGTCTGTATCGGATATGACTTCGCCTTTGGGCAGGCCAGGACCGGCTCACCGGAACTGCTCAGGGCGCTTGGCGAGGAGCATCAGTTTGAGCTTGATGTGGTTCCCGCAATGACGGCGGACGGCCAGGTGGTCAGTTCTACTCGTATCCGCGGCCTCCTTGCGAGAGGGGAGTTGCGCGAAGCGACCCGTTTTTTGGGACGACCATATGCCATTCTGGGACAAGTCGAACGGGGCGCCGAACGAGGCAGGCGGATGGGATACCCGACAGCCAATCTCGCCGCGACCGGCGACTTAATCGTTCCGGATGGCGTCTACGCCGGCATGGTGTGGTTGAAACAGAGGTTACATAAGGCACTAGTCAATGTCGGTAGAGCACCGACCTTTGGCGGTGAGGTCCGGCGAGTGGAAGTCCACATGCTGGAGGCTGACGAGGGAGAATTGTACGGGGAGATGCTCACGCTCTTGTTCCTTGAACGCTTGCGGGACGAGCGACGCTTTGATGACCCGTCGTTGCTCCGACAGCAGATCGACTACGACAGGCGGCAGGCGGATGCGATATTTGCCGCCTTCCCGCAATGTTCTGCAGAAGAATGGGCTTTACTCCCCGAGAGGCCTGTGCTATCGTACTCACGCTTTCGGGTATCTACTTGAGAAGAAAGGAGGATACGGCTTCGTGGGCAAGGCGTCTACAAATAAGCAAGAAATCATTGGGCAGTATCGGCTGCATGACAGCGACTCCGGCTCCCCGGATGTGCAGATCGCACTCCTGACCGGACGAATCGGCTATCTGACCGAACATTTGAACAGCCACAAGAAAGACTTCCACTCCAGGCGAGGGCTGCTCCGTCTTGTCGCGCGGCGTCGGAAGCTCCTGGACTATCTCAGGAGTAAAGACGCGAACAGGTATAAACAGATTATTGAAAGGTTGGGAATCCGTAAATGAGTTGTCGGGTCGAGCGGATCATCGAAGGGAAACCATTAAGTATCGAGGCAGGGCGTGTGGCCAGACAGGCCGACGGCGCCGTGTTAGTCCGGTATGGCGATACCGTTGTGCTGGTCACGGTGGTGGCTTCGAAACAGATGCGGCAGGGGATCGATTTCTTTCCGCTTACTGTTGATTATCAGGAACGGGCCTACGCTGCAGGTAAGATCCCTGGCGGTTTCTTCAAGCGGGAGGGTAAGCCTCATGACAAGGAGACCTTGACCTCCCGCCTGATCGATCGCCCACTCCGTCCCCTCTTCCCGGATGGCTACCGGCAGGATGTCCAGATTATCGCCACGGTCCTGTCTGCGGACCAGGAAAACGATCCCGACGTTCTGGCTGTATTGGGCGCCTCCGCTGCTCTGACCATTGCGCCTATCCCGTTCCTTGGGCCGATCGGCGCGGTCCGGGTAGGCCGGGTGGGGGGCAAGCTGCTCCTCAATCCCACGTATGCCCAGATGGAAGGATCCGACATCGATATGGTCGTCGCAGGGACCCGAAGCGCTGTCGTGATGCTTGAGGCCGGCGCCAACGAGATCCCTGAGGAGGTCATGTTTGAGGCGATCGAATTCGGCCATAAGAGCATTCAGCCTATGATTGACATGGTGCTGGAACTGGCTCAAGGGCTTCGGGTTGAAAAGGTGCCCTTCCAGGTGTCGCCGCCGGATCCGCAGTTGCGTGAACGCGTGAGCGCGCTGGCCCGCGGAGGACTTCGGGCGCTGGCCGGGATTGCCGAAAAGGAGGAGCATCGCAGCCGTCGGCAGCAGCTCTTCGATGAGGCCATGGCGGCGTTCAGCGA
>DATMXF010000157.1:0-2126 GCA_035561835.1 Patescibacteria group bacterium | reverse complement strand
CTCCAGGATTCCGGTCATCTCGGCCGTCGGCCATGAAGTCGATTATACTATCGCTGATTTCGTGGCCGACCTTCGGGCCCCCACGCCGTCTGCCGCCGCCGAGTTGGTCATCGCCAGGCAGGACGAGCTGGCGCAGCGGCTTGACGACCTTCACGCGCGAATGACCGGCGTCGTTCGGTCGAGACTACATGGTTTGAGGGTCCGGATGAGCGGGCTGGATCGTCATATACGACTGCTGAATCCGGTCGAGCGGGTTCGGATACAGCGGCGTCGCCTTACGGAGCTGTTGAAGGATCTCACCAACTGGTCCGATCGGCGGTTGATGGCGCTTCACAGTGAGCTGAAGGCTGTCGCCGGCAAACTGGACTCGTTGAGCCCGTTGGCCATCCTGAGTCGAGGCTACAGCATCTGTCTTCGGTTGCCTGGCCAGGAGATTGTCAAGGACAGCTCGACGGTTGTTGCGGGCGATCTCGTCGAGGTGCGTCTCCATCATGGTCGGTTGCGATGCGACGTCCGTGAGGTCCGGGCTCAAGAAGGGTAGGAACAGATATGGGCGAGATTCCGTTCGAGGAGGCGTTGAAACAGCTCGAGGTGATCGTCTCCCGTCTCGAGCGCGGGGATCTCCCTCTTGAGGAAGCGCTTTCGGTCTTTGAGGAGGGAGTGCGGTTGACCAAGCTGTGCTCAGCGCGGCTAGACGAAGCCGAACGTCGGGTCAATATCCTGACGCGCAGCGTCGAGTCGGTCTCCGGTGAACTGGAAGAGCGGCCGTTTGAGGAAGAGGGTGAGGAGGAACTGTGAGGGGGAAATCGTGACGTCGGATGAGCTGGAACGGTATCTGGAGGAGCGACGGGTCTTTGTCGACGAGGCGCTGGACAGGTATCTTCCCGGGGCCGGCGATAACCCGAAAGAGATCCACGAGGCGGTCCGCTATAGTGTCTTTGCAGGGGGCAAGCGACTACGGCCGATCCTGATCCTGGCGGCGGCAGAGGCCGCAGGCGGACAGGTAGAACAGGCGCTGGGCGCAGCGGCCGCTATCGAGTTCATTCATACCTACTCCCTGATTCACGACGATCTGCCGGCCATGGACGACGATGACTATCGCCGTGGGCGGCTGACCTGCCACAAGGTGTACGGCGAGGCGATGGCCATCCTGGCTGGCGATGCGCTGCTGACGCAGGCCTTTATTCTTCTGTCGGCGGAGCCGGTGTCGGTTGACATTGATCCGGAGGCTCGCCTCAAGGTCATCCAGGAAATCGCCCAGGCCGCGGGCAGCAAGGGGATGGTCGGCGGCCAGGTCGTGGACATGCTGTATGAGGATCGGGAGGTCGATCTGCCGACGCTCACGTATCTACACGAGCACAAGACCGGCGCCCTGATTCGAGGTTGCCTGCGGGTAGGCGGGATTCTTGCGTCGGCCGGACCGGAACAGATGGAGGCCCTCACGCGGTACGGCGAGCGGATCGGACTGGCCTTTCAGGTTGTGGATGACATCCTGGATCTGGAGGGAAGCCTGGAGGCGCTGGGGAAGCAGGCCGGGAGCGATCTACGCAAGAAGAAGGCCACGTTCCCGGCTCTGCTTGGAATCGAGGAATCGCGACGATGGGCTCATCGCCTGGTTTCAGAGGCGAAGCAGAGCCTCGTCATTTTTGGCGAGCGCGGGGTTGCACTGGGTGCGATTGCCGATTTCGTCGTGATGCGGCGGAGGTGATGACGCATGGCGGCTGTGAGCCGGCGCCTGCCGTTGGATTCCGACTGCCCGGTTACGAAGAAGACCGGGCGGGTTCGATTGGATCTTGCCGTACAGGCGCAAGGTCTGGCCGCAAGCCGCGAACGGGCCAGGGCGCTTATTCTGGCGGGCCAGGTGCTGGTCGATGACCGCATGGTGGACAAAGCGGGGACCCTGGTAGCGGAAGACGCGCGGATTGCGCTCAAGGCCCCCGAGCACCCATACGTAGGGCGTGGGGGTGTCAAGCTTCAAGGCGCGTTGGAGCAGTTCGTCATCTCCGTGACCGGTCGCGTCTGCCTTGATCTGGGCGCATCGACGGGGGGATTTACCGACTGTCTGCTTCAGCATGGCGCCGCTCGCGTCTATGCCGTTGATGTAGGGCGCGGGCAACTCGACGTGA
>DATMXF010000156.1:0-3860 GCA_035561835.1 Patescibacteria group bacterium | reverse complement strand
TCCAGTTGCTTCAGCATGACCGCGCCGACACGCTTGGCATTTGCGACAAGCTGTTCCTTGAGAATCACTTCAAGAGCGGCTAGTCCGGCCGTTGCGGCAAGCGGATTGCCTCCGTAGCTTGAGGAGCTGCCGCTCGGATTGCTGAAAGGCTTGTTCGCCATGAGTTCTTGCGTCGAGATCACCCCGCTGACTGGGAACCCGCCGCCCATTCCCTTCCCCACTGTCATCACGTCCGGCACAATCGGCTCGTGATCGCACCCCCACATCGAACCGGTGCGGCCAAAGCCCGTCAGCATCTCATCGGCAATCAGCAGGGCGCCACACTCCTTGGCAATCGCCTGCACCGCGCTCAAGAATCCCGGGGGCGGGATGACGTTTCCGGCAGTCCCCTGGATCGGCTCCACGATGATCGCAGCGATCTCGCCCTGAGTCTGATAGCGGATCACCTCGCGCAAGAAGTCCGCACAGGCAATGCCGCAATCTGGATAGCGGAGCCTTAAGGGACAGCGATAGCAGTTCGCGTACGGGGCGCTGTAAAGGCCTGGTACGAACGGTCCCAACTGCTTCTTAAAATCGTCCCCCAACAGCCCTAGGACCCCACCTGTCTTACCATGGAACGCGCCCCAAAAGCCGACAAACTCGAACTTCTTCGTGACCGACTTGGCCAGTCGGAAGGCGGCCTCGACCGCCTCTGCCCCACCGGAAAACATCTGGATCCGCTTCAGCCGTCCCGGTGTGGTCGATGCCAGCAGGGCGAGAAACCGGGCCCGGTTTTCGGTAGTGAAGCTGCCGAACGTCAGCCGTTCGATCTGGGCCTTCATGGCCTCGACGTAGTGCGGGTGCGTATACCCGATACTCCCCACACCGATTCCGGCCATAAAATCGAGATATCGGTTGCCGTCCTCATCGACCAGGGTGCACCCTTCCCCTCTCGCCATCGCCAATCCGGAATACAGCGCTATCGACTGTAGGCCCGGCGCCATATGGCGTTGCTCGCGGGCAACAATCGCCTTCGACCGTTTTCCAGGAATGTGTCGCTTCATTGGAGCGCTCCCCTCCTTACGCGATGCAGCAGCCATGTGGCGATCCGGGAAGCAGCCTCCTCGCGAAACAACGCAAACGACGGCCAGGCATTGATGTCGATGAGGAATATCTCCCCGCGAGGCGTGACGATGGCATCGCCTCCGTACACCTCCAGACTAAGGGCTATAGCCGCACGCTGGGTAATGGCCTGCAAGGCCTCTTCAGAAAATGGATACCTGTTGAGATCCTGATCTCGATGGTAGAACCAGCGAAACCATCGCTCCTGCCGATTCTCACAGTCTGGTCCGCCTACCCCGTAAAACTTGATCAGATCTCCCGGAACGTGTCGCTGCAGAATGGCGCGAGCAATCCCCCTGGTGTTGAGCGCGACCAGCCTGTCCTGCAACTCCTCCGAAGATCGTATCAATTCAACATCCCCCGTTTGGGTATTGTGCACGTCGGCCCGCTTAACCCAGATCGGGAAGAGGTCTGCCCAACGCTCGACCGACGACTGATCCCGCTCGGATGGGTTGCACGAAATGACCTGACTCTCCGGGATCGGAGTTCCTGATGCGGTCAGCAGGGTGATCATTCGATCTCGATAGGTGTTCAGGACAGCCTCCAAAGGATTGACGTGCGGGATGCCTCTCATCTCCAGCGGCCCAAGTACGCGAAGGGCCTCCAGCCGCTCGCACATCAGGAACACGAGCGACGGCAAAGGGTCTGCCATGAGTACGGCCCCCGGGTCGCCGGCCTCACCGAGTTCGTCCGGCCCCTTGAGGCTTACCTGGTAGCCGGCCGCCTCGATATGCTTAGCGACGAGCCGCAGGATCTCAGTATCGTCGAATTCCCGGCCAGGCGAGTGTTGCCGTTCACGATAAATCCCCAAAAGGTGCGGTATCATCAAGCACTGCCTCCGCGTGCAAATCAGGGTTTAGGGTAGAGGGTATAGGGTGTAGGGAAAAAGACAGGATGTTCGTTTCATTTCTTACCCTATACCCTGAACCCTATACCCTATCTTTCATAAGGGCTTCAGCCAACTGAAGGTCCTCGGCCCGATCGATATCGATGACTTGATCCATCACCACCCCATAGACCGGCTCCCCCTCGGCGACCAGCCACGTCAAAAAGTCCCGAAGCCGGCCCAACGTAGAAGGGTGGGGAGCCTGCGAAAAAATAGCGCCGGATACCAGATAGAGTCCGGCGGTCACAACATCACCCGAGGCGCCACCGATGGCCGTCACGCGCCCGGAAGGATCGAGGTTCACCCAGAGAGGCTTCTCGTCGGCCACGAACGGTGTAACGGCGAGGACGACAGAAGCTTGACGGCAGCACATCGCTTGATCGATGAATCGGTGAAACGCCGACTCCGGACAAATCCAGTCCACGGTGGACATAAGGATACGGCCTGAACCGGATCGCCTGCCAACCTCCCAGAAGCTTTCATACGATGAACGGGTGGTTTTCACGATGCATTGAATATCGAGATTCGGGAAACGCTCCCGGACAAATGTCGCGCACTCCCGATCGTCCTCGTTGAAGATGATCCCTAGCTGCGTAATACCGGCCTTCACAAAATTGCTTACCACCCGTTCAATCAGCGGGATATCGGCAACGGGCACCATCGACTTCGGCATCCTCAAGCCGTCCCGTTTCAACCGGGACCCTTCCCCTGCCGCAATGATGCCCCCTGTCAGGGTTGTGGGCGCGCTCACAGGAGTACCTCTCGAAGATCCGCTAAGGACTTGATCGTGAGGTCGTCGGGGCAGCAGGGCGCGAGAGGGCCGGAGTGGTCTGAGACCAGCCAGATATGGGGCATCCCGAGACCCTTCGCCCCCTTCATATCTCGAGGCAACGAGTCTCCGACGAATATCGCCTCTCGCGGGTCAAGTTGCAACGCCGTCAGCGCAACCTGAAAGATCCTGGGGTCCGGCTTGATGAACCCGACGCAGGCCGAGTCGACCATTACGCTCATCAATGAGGCAACCCCTGTCTCGATGCAGACCTGTTCAAGATTTCCGTAGAAGTTCGAGACGATGCCGAGCCGAAATCGCGCCGACAGCTCGCGCAGTGTCTCAAGATTGGCGCGAATCTTATCCAACGAGTCCTGCACAAACCGGTCGCACAGACGCGACGCCAATTCCGGATCAGCTATATTCAATGCGTCCAGCACGCCGGTGACCAGGAGCAAGACGCTCTCCTGAAACGAGCAGCCTGAAAGCCTTCGCGCCACCAGTGCATCATCGGCAGCATAGAACGCCCGATCGTATCGATCCCGGCCTACCCTCACATATTCCGCGAGGTAGAGCGGATAGAATCTGTCTTTCCAGGGGATTCCGTCGGCATCAAGGGTACCTCCGAAGTCAAGCAGGACCGCCTTCGTCGAGCTCTGGACGGCCATCATCCGGCAACCTCCCCCGGCGCTCTCCCGATTCCTAGCTTTATTGCAAGCAGGATGAGCAGGGATTGCAGTGCAGGCTTCAGCCGTCGCAGAGCGCTTGTCATCGGGGGTACTGTGGTTGCAGGATATTCAAGCGCACACCGCTTACAGTTGCTCCATGAAGGCGGCAATCTCATCGAGCTTCACATTGCGCACGGCGATCTCAGGCGTATAGATAACCTCGTCTGCCGCCCAGACCAAGGTTCCCTTGATCTCCTTGCCGACTGCGACGATGTGAGAGAGGATCGAGTGGATGTTGTCGTTGATTCGCACCGTGTTCGGTTTCAGCGGCGCTGTAATCCGCCCGTCCTTGATAATGTACGAGTCGCCGACGACAGTGCAGGTAAAGTCTCCCGCCCGCAACCCATTGATGGGATATGTATACCAGATCCGGCCG
>DATMXF010000155.1:0-2800 GCA_035561835.1 Patescibacteria group bacterium | reverse complement strand
GATTCTCCGCCATGTCGACAAACTCACACCCACCGTAGTAGCGTCGTCCGGAGTACCCCTCGGCATATTTGTTGGTCAGCGTCGAACCGGCCGCCTCCATAACCGCAGCACTGACAAAATTCTCCGAGGCGATCAGCTCTAACTTGTTGGCCTGACGGGTGGTCTCAAGCCGAATAACTTCAGCAATCTCCGGATCAACGTCGATAAGGCGCTTCACGCTCTGGCTCCCCCGATAACCTATAGATAAAGACGACTCACACTTAGACGAATAGTAATCCTGTGACCTTTTCTTGTCAAGGCAAATTGGGTTAAAGGAAGCGCTGTACGAGCCAATCTTGGGGGCTCATCTTGCAGGACATGTCCGCAAGGGTAAATCATACCAGCGAAGGGTGGAGCATCTCCTCCTCCCAGGAATCCAGCGGGTCGTTTTCGTCCCACTTGCAGGGAAGTTGGACGAGGGTACCTGGCGTGGTCGCTGTCTCCAGGATATGGAGTGCGTCGAGGAGGATCCGGGTCTGTCCCTCCGGGTCATACGGCTTGCCGGCCTGATGCCCGAGAGGAAAGTTTACGAAGACGGCGCGTGGCGGCTTGACCGAGGAGGTAATATCAAGGGCCGCAGAGAGCATGACGGTTGGAATGCCGGCCTCCTCGATGGCGCGGGCGAACAGTCCCACAGACTGGTCCGGCACCTCCTATCTGGCTCCTATTTCCTTCGGTAGGCTTAGAACAGGCTCTTGCCCTGCTCCTCGCCTCCTGGCTGCCGGCAGGCAGGTCGGCTCCGCGAACGCCTAGCACAAGGGCTTCCATCCCGTCAGTTTTGTGCCATAGCCGGTACACACACCTTGGCGTTATGGTGCGGAGCCCACCTCGCGGCCACAGCCGATCGATGAGGATGCGCTTGCCATCGGCCATTGTCTGGTGTGTCATAGACTGTCTTGATACGTATAGGCATGGTTTAATACCCGCTGAACTCTTCGGTTCGAATGTTATCTTCGTTGGCGCCTGTTTCGACCAGCATGTGGCGCATCGCTTTGACCATACCGCCTGGACCGGCCAGGTAGTAGATCGGTGCCGCAACGTCAGAAACATATTTCCTCAGTGTGCCGGCGTGAATGTCGCCACGTTCGCCATTCCATTCCGTCTCGGAGACACTCGTATACACCGGCACGAATGTGAAGTTCGGGTTTTCTTTGCCGAAACCTTCGAGGTCTTCGGTGAACGCCGCATCGGCCGGTGTCTTATTGGAATACAGCAGGGTAATCTTGTGCGGCAAATGCTCGTGCGTGGCTTCGGCGATAATGCTACGCACCGGTGTGATGCCGATGCCGCCTATCACAAAGACTGCCGGCGTCGTTTCGGTTTTGTGCAGTTTGAAATCCCCGTAAGGGGCATCCAGTTTTACTTCAGTACCGATTGGCAAGTCTTTAAGGACTCGCTTGAATGCGGTATCGCGCATCCGGGTTGCCATCACCAGCGTTGCTTCATAAGGCGCACTGGCAAACGAAAACGCCCGGATATTGCCCTCTTCATCTGTTTCGATCGGATTGATAATCGTGATATCACCGAATTGCCCGGCGGTGAATTCGAAGCCTGCCGGCTTCTCCCAATGAAAGGCCATCGTGCTATTGGCGACAGTTTCTTTTTCGAGTAGTTTGACGGTTTGTATCATTTTGTCCTCCTTTATTCCTAGTGTTTACAACTTTCAACGTCATACTTTTCTGCATGGCGCTCAATCTGGTGGCGTAGCGACTCCGTACGGTCATCGGGTAATGCCCTGGGGCAGGACAACATGGGGGGCGCGGACCACGCTGTCCGTATACTTACCGGCTCCGATACGCTTGAGTGCGCTACCGGAGCGAAGTGTGCTGTATGAGCCTCCGCAATAACCCCCACTTTTCCTTCTTCCACCGATTTGAGGATCGCCGACAGCGGTTTGCCACCCGGTGACGGAAGCTCACCTGCCCCCGCTACCGACAGCGGGACGAGTAACAGGCCGAACACCAAGAGCATGGGCGTGATGCTTTTACTTTCCATTTGTGTTGCTTGATCAAGTCCCCGCCTGCCGGGGTATACGGCGAAACCGCGCGGTGTGTCCAGATATCAGCCCATAGATCATCGTGATGCTCACATCGCCTGACGCCGTGGCGAAGGAGTAAGAAAAGCTTAGTTAAGATGCATACTCCAATCCTGAGAGGCGGTCAAGTCTTTTTGGTGGCGATGTGTTTGATGACGATATAGGAGCTGGAACTGGCTTTTCGAGGGATAATGTGGCGGACTCCAGCACTTCGACTTCGCTCAGTACAGGCTTGACGACCCGATGGGCCGTGGCGATCAAAACCGGAGGCAGCCTGTCCCTGTCTGCGCCTGCCTGTCGCGGACGCGACTCAGACAGGCACCGCGTAGGGGCAGGCCGGTCGAGCAGGCGGCTGGATTCCGGGTCGCGCCCGCTATGCGGATTTGGCCGGAATGACGTTAGGAAATATGTGGCGAATTTCAGAAACGGGACACTGGCGGACCGGTCCCATCAACGCATCATGGGTTGGTGCAAGCGAACGGAAAAGGTAGGTTACACCAGCGACGGGTGGAGCATCTCTTCCTCCTCCCAGGAATCGAGCGGATCGTTCTCGTCCCATTTGTACGAGAGCGGAACAAGGGTCCCTGGAGTGGTCGCCGTCTCGAGCAGATGCAGCGCGTCGAGGATAATTCGGGTCTGTCCCTCCTTGTCAAAGGGCTTACCGGCCTGGTGACCAAGGGGAAAGTTTACGAAGACGGCGCGGGGCGGTTTGACGGAGGTGGTGAT
>DATMXF010000154.1:0-2428 GCA_035561835.1 Patescibacteria group bacterium | reverse complement strand
CCGTCCCCCTTACCGAACGTCCGTCATCCGATTCCTGGATACGATCTTCTCCTCCAAGAGCGTCACGATCCTCACCGTCACGCATTCCCACTTCCTCCGAGCCTGGCAGCTTTACAAGCGTCGGCTCGATAAGGAATGGGGACTCACAGACTGCACAAGCTTTATCGTCATGGAAGACCAGCGCCTCCGCGAGGCCTTTACCGCCGACCATCATTTCCAGCAGGCCGGCTACACCTGCCTCCTTCGCTGATCTTCTCGTCCGTCTCCCAGCCTCTGCTTTCCCGCCTCCCCGCCTTACAGGTCACCATTCGTAGCGATCCTTTGGGCCAATTCCCTGGCCGGCCTGCAATGCATCGGCCTCGATAGAGTGCCCGACCTCCTCATGTTTCAACGTGATGCGTTCGACCTGTCTGCCGTCAGCGACACACAGGCCGGTTCGCAACCTCCCCCTCGTCTCGCCCGTCTCGCTTTTCCCGCTCGTCTCGCGAGTCCTGCAGATCATCCAGACGCAATAAACGCAATAGACGCCCTGAACGCTGCACGCCGCACGCCACACGTAATGAACGCAATACCACCGCGGCAGAACTCAGCCTGTTTTCCGAATAAAAAAGCCCCGCGGCTGTTACCGTGGGGCACGTTGTGTCTCCTCCCGTCCCATTTGATCAGTCTATCGCGGCGCCTTCCTCTTGGAGCTCGATGACGGAAGAGGCTCCCAGGGGCGGTCGCAACGCGCCGATCATCTGTCCGCCACGCCTCATCGTTTTGACAACGCAAAAGGGACCCGCCTTGATAAAGCAAAAGGACCCACCCCTGTTCAGTGGTAGTCGGGCAGTTCGAAGTTTACCCGGACGTGACTCTGAGCGCCCAGGTGGTAGACCTCGTCGGGCTTGACCGCATACCAGAAGCGCTCGCCCCTCCCGCCGGCCAGCACCACTGCAAAGACGGAGGGGTTACTGGCCGTTGCTTCGCCCGTAGTCATCCTGGAATCGGGTAATGTCATCTTCACCGAGGTAGGCGCCGTTTTGAATCTCAATAATGGTGAGGGGATAGGGTCCGCGATTCTCGATCCTGTGCGATGTCCCTACCGGCACGAAGGTCGATTCCTGGGTTGACACGACCGAAGTCCGATCCCCGATCATTACCGTGGCCGTGCCGGCCACGATGATCCAGTGCTCGCTCCGATGCGTGTGCACTTGCAGACTCAGGCGATGCCCCGGATTGATCTCAATCCGTTTCACCTTGTATCCCTCTCCCTCCCCGAGGACTGTCCAGCATCCCCAGGGACGTATTTCGACCAGGGAAGTTTGCATTCAGTGACCAGACATGTTTCTGCCCTTCAATAGCCCTGCAATTCGATGATGTATGGGCTGCTTCACAAAGATGGCAATTTGGAATCCGATATCTTCTGTGATCTCCCACTCCAGATGTTCGGCCAATTTGTCCATGTCAGATACGTGTTCAGTAACCATTACGGTGGTGATGCTGCTGAATAGCAGCGAAGGCTTGATGTCTACACCGATAATAGCTGCGTGCCCAAACTTATCCTGGAATGCCGACAGGATAAGTTCACGCAAGGCAAGCACCATTCGTTCGTCCTGGCTAGGAACTTTTGGAGCCCCCGTTTTCGTATCCATATGCCGCCCCCTCAATGTAACCTTGGTTCTCGGAACATGAATATGGGCGAAACACGCGGACAACTCAACAACGATTGCCTTTAAGTGGGCAGTTGTGGGTACCGCGCGACCTCACATGCCTCTTCCACGGCTGCCACGTACGGCCGCCCTGCCGCCGGGGTACCGTACAACTTACTCGGTACGATGTAGCCCGCCAGCTCCTCCTTCAGCGAAATGATAATGACATTAGTCGCTCTCGCATTGTCCCTCGCCAGCAGGTACGACGACTCGATGCGCGCTCACCGTATCCGCCGCAATCGCCTGCGCGTAGATTTCAGCGTAGCGCTGCACCATCAGCTCAACAGTAAATTCTTTCTCCACCCGCCGACGACCGGCGGCGCCCATTTGATGTCGTAGCGCCGGACTAGCCAGTAACGTGTCCAGGGCGTGCGCTAGAGCCTGCGGGGAGCGCGGCGGCACGACCAGACCAGTTTCGCCGTGGCGATTCACCCACGGCACGCCGGTCGAAAGTGCAGTGCTCACTACCGGCTTACCGTAGGCCATGGCCTCGAGCTGCACCATCCCGAATGCCTCGGCCGGACTGACAGCTGGCAGCACGAACACAGCACAACGCCTGTAGAGCTCGGCCAGTCGTGTGCCGGACACCTCCCCAGCGAACTCCACCCGCGTGTAAACGTTGTACTTAACCGCTTGCTGCTGCAGCCACGCCCGGAGCGGCCCGTCGCCGACGAGAACCAGGCGAGCGGCGGGCACGTTAGCCAGCGCCGCGATCAGGTACTCGAACCCCTTGTAGC
>DATMXF010000153.1:0-7682 GCA_035561835.1 Patescibacteria group bacterium | reverse complement strand
CGCTGTAACCCACCGAATCGACTTACTTGCCAACATCTTCAAAACGCCTCATCCGGCTCCGCGCCGGGTCGAGGCTTCCATTCCAAGGAATAATAGCTTCCCCGGTCCCGCGCCCAGGGATCGAAGGCATTGACGACCGGCCCCAGTTCCGCGCTCAACTCGGGCATGGTCCGCAACAAGACGCGCTTGAGCGGAGACACTTCTTGCCTATGGCCATTGGGCGTCCCCTTCTCCATCACTTCGCCGTTGGGGCCGTTATCATTCACCCAATTCACCCCCAAATGGGAATAAAATTCCGGCCGGAAGCTCGAAGTAAAAAAGCGATCGCTAAACAATCGGCGTGAGGCATTGAGGATAAACACCTGAAACTGCGTTTCAGAGATGGCGTATCCGTGGGGCCGGGCGAATTCCGCCAACCACCCCACGACGGTGTCCACGTCTTCGATATTGTCCACCATCGTGCCGTTGGGATGTCCCAGGCAATCGTTGATGGGAGACCCGTCGTCGTTCAACTGGGCTTCCGTGATAATTTTGGAGGTATCACAGTTGTGCTGTCCGTAAACTTCCCGTAGGGTCTTGACAAGCTTTTCCTGTTCGAGCCTCGCCGTCGAGCCCGCAGATAGATGGGGATCGATAAAATCGTCAAAACTGGTCAACTGCCTAAGACCGTATTGCCTGCGAAACTCGTTGAATCGTGGCACGCCCCGTTCCCGATCCCTGATCAGATCCAGTGCGGGCACGTCGATCGTGTTGGTCACGGTTTGCAACCGAGGCATCGGCAGGTTCTGGAGAAATTGTGGGTGATTTTGCAGTGTCAGTAGCCCTAGGCGCTGACGTCCCATACTGATTGCCCAGTTGGCCAGGCCCCTGGCCTGCATTTCCTGGGTTGCCTTTCCCCGAAACGTGTTGACGACTGGAATCTTATGTTTGATTGCGTTCGGATTGCTGTCCCACTCCCGATACTCGATCAGATCGGGAACCAACGGGTGCAGTCGATACACCGTGGGAAATTCTTCCGGGAAATTGAAGGGTGAACCAAAATGGTTGATCCCACCATTGACGTGATCCGGATTTTTGAGATTCCAGATATCCTTTTTGCCGCGTATCAACTCGGTAAACAGCGGGGCATCCGCATATCTTCGATTTCCGAGCCCGAAAATCCCTGCTCCGGATGCAAAGACAGAGTACCAATCGGTCGTCTTTCTCGGATCTGTCGTTCTTCCGAAGCTGTTGACCACAATCTTCTCTAATGCCTTCTCCACCAACGGGTGATCTCGGAATAATCCGAACCAGTTGGCATTCAGGCCCAGGTAGAGCGGCTCCCCGTACAGGAGCTGGGTGGTCCATTCGATGGTATGGATCTTGGCGATCTCTGCTGCAACGACCAGCCTGGCCATTTCGAACAACTCATCCGCTGTAACATCCTTATAACGAATAACCTGGTCCGGTGCGCTGGGGTTTCTGAGCCCGGAATCCGCATCAGGAGTCCTGGCCGCCTGCTTTCTGAATTCATCGACGAAAAGGTTGTGCTCTCTCGCAAATACGTTGTGAAAAAAACTCAAGCCGATGTTCCAATTATCCGGAAAGGCGGTGGCCTCTTGGTCGCTCCATGCGGGGTGGATGGGCTCAGCGGTAAACACCGGGAGGTAACCATATCGGTCGCCCTGTCCCGTTCTGCCGTCGACGCGGACAAGTAGCAGCTTCGCCCGATCGGTGGGATCGCGTTTTACCCGCTGGCGTGACACTTCGTCATACCCATAGAGTTGTGAGGCATCCCACCAGGCCGTGACGGTATTCTTGGTGGTCTTGTGTGCCCTTGCAAGAAACTCTTTTCCCTGATGTGTAAACCGCGGGGGGTCGCTGTCCTCGGCAATCAGCGCTTTCTCCATGCGATCGTCCGGGCGACACTTGAGGGCCTGAATGTCCTCCGGTGTCATGGGCTTCTCGACATTATTGACCTTTTGCGTTTTACAGCCCATCTCCATCATTTCGGACTGGTTTTGCCCTTCCTGCAGGTGCGAGAACCAATCGTGGGTCATGAACTGGATCCAAAATGCCGCAAGTACATTAAAAAATGGGGCCGGCTTGTAATCGCACCGGGCGTCTTTGGAATTACCAGACAATCCGTAACCCTCACGGCATTTATCAGGGTCCGATTGGCTCCTGGTAAAGAGTTTTCTGCTAATGACCTGGGGGTCCGGTTTCAGCAAGCCCAATCGGTCGCCATGTCGATTGCGAACAATGTCCGTTTTCCCTAAGTCCGGGAAGGCTGTTTCGAATTGGACGTTTCTTGGGTAGGGTTGGTTGGTCGAACCCATCAGGGGATTCTTCATATCATTGCAAATCCCTGTCAGGGTGCGGTGCCTGATTAGATCTCCCCTGCACAACTGTTGTTCGCCATCGCCACCCACAGCCCGGTAATCCGGATGGCCCTTTGGCAACCGCATCTCCTTCCACACCTTGAGCGCGCGACCGTTTACACCATTTCTGCCTTTTACGTAATCTTCATAGGTCTGGTTGTCCAATAGATTAAATTTAATGAGTTCGATTCGTTGATATTCGAGGTCCAAGAGAGCGCCGTCTATCCCGCGTCCGTTGGGCGACACATGTCCCCACAAGCTGGGAAATAGACCTTCTCCGATACGCAGGAGGGGTACGGTCTTGGTGCTTTCATCACCGGTGGCCCAATAATTTTGCCAATCTACCCAAGGCGATCCCCGATACGTGAGGGCCTTCTGCCCGCCTCGACAATTTGCGGCCTCCTTTGACACCTTACCCTGAAATCTGTTACCTCTTTCCGCTGCGATGGGGAGGAGCCCTCCCTTAGCCAGCCTCTTGCAATCCTTGATGGCCTCGCGTCTCTGGGCCGTCGTATCCGCAGTGGAAGAATCAGCAAATCCGGCGAACAACAACGTTGCCAGCGCTAGAACGAAACCGCGTTGTCTGTTCATGAACGTACCCTCCCGTCATGATCATGTAAGGCTATTCATTACAAGGGAGCCGCTCCAGTTCAATGCTGTAGTGATCGTATGCGTAGGGCAGCGGCCGTGTCGGATCCAGGCTGGGCTGAACCAGCCGGAAGCGATTGTTGGTCAACAGGATCGATAACACGGCCTTGGCGATATAAAGCGCCAGGTCTTTGCCGGCGCAGACCTGCAGGCCGTTACTCAAATGGTTGAAGTGGTAATCGACACCCTTGTCCAACCACAGATCCGGGAAAAACTTGTCGGCAAACTTGTGAGTCTGCGCATCGCGATGGTTAAACCCATTGTGGATGATGACCTGCGTGTTGGCCGGGATGGCCACGCCGTCCAAAGTGTCGTCGGCCAGGTTCTCCCTTATCAGCATCAGGGTCGTCGGCCACAGCCGCATGGCTTCCTGAATACAGGCTTCAAGATATCTCAAGCCGGCTATGTCCTGCGCAGAGCTCAGATCCGCGCGGCCCAGCTCTTCTCTGACACGTTGTTCAGTGGTCGGATGGGAGATAATCAGAGCCAAGGTCCGCACGGTATTAATGGCCAGCGTGTCCTTCATGGCGAACATCCAATGTGGTATCTGATGCTCGACCTGAGTTGTCTCGGTGGAGGGAACCTGTTTGCACAGGGACACCAGACACTGGTCTGGAGGGGATGCCAGATGATCTGCGATGTTCTTATCAAACTCGTCAAAGAATTTGGATTTGTTGCCAAGGAAAAGGAGCTTATTGCTCTCGAGCATCATTTTCTTCAAGGCATCCGTGAGCCGGGTGTCGTTTTCCCCTTTACCGAAGATGACCTGCAGGGTGATCTTTTCGAACAGAGCTTGAAAATCGTCCCAGGATTGCAGTGCGTTGCTATCCTGGCTTGTCTTGCTGGCGATCTCGTCGCGAATGATTTTCAAGAAATGATCTGCGTATTGGTGTATTCCATGTTGCAGGACGGCGACATTGAACCTTCTTCGCTCCTGCCACTCATCACCCCTGGAGATGGTCAAGGCGCCAGGTTGGAAATGCGACATGCGCTTCCTTTTTGGCCTAGCCTCGGCGTAGATCACGGGCGAGTAATCGAGAACCCGTTGGATACCCTTGCAATCCAATACCAGTAGTGACTTGTTCGTCAGCATGTAGAGGTACAAATAATCGCTCTGATACTTGCTGCGAAGGCCACTGATAAGCCTTACCGCGTTCGGGTCACGCTGATATTTGGTCCAGAACGTCACCCAGGGTCGGTTTTCGGTGAATATACCGCGGGTGAGATAAGGGACAATGTGAAACAGGTTGAAACGAAGGTTTTCCAGGAACGATGCGGTTGGAATTGTTGTCGGCATGCTTTGTCCCCCGCGTTGCATGGTCCCGTATCGCATGGGGTAGCCCCTAACAATCAAGGTGATGACACTGACGCTCCCCCGAAAGGAGGTAATCGCTTTACTTCTTCGCTTGTAACGAAAAATACCCAATCATCTTCCAGGTTCCCCACCACCACCGGAGGTGGATCTTGCCCAGATAAGTTCCTTCTCCCACCTGGACGACCTCGTCGAGAATACGGCGAATGGTTAAAGCGGGATTGAAGGAGGAATCGTAATTGATCTTCAGAACTTTCCGATCCGGATCGGCCCTGCCCACGTCGATCGAGGTTGTGAAAACGAAGGCGCGAAATGTCTCCTTGTCGTTCTCGATGAAACCCCGATACAGGGGGAACAGCAGGCGGAGGATCAATCGGGAATTCTGCCCAAAAATATTGTCTCCTTTGGCATCTTCCTTGAGCAAATACTTGCCCTTCCACGGCATCCAGAGGGCGCTCAACCACTCCACGAATTGGGTGATCCCAGGTAAGATGTCCACCGCGACCAGCTTACCGTCATAGGGCCCCTCCAGGGGCGAATCGGGCGGGTGTCCCTTGCGAAACAGCTCATTGAGTTCAGCAAACGCACGCCGACGGTCCTGTTTCATGAGCTGTTGCGCGGCCCGGATCTCGTCCGTCGTTTCAGATCTACTGCCGACTGGTATCACTTGCAGGTTCATAAATCACCACCTCGCGTCTTACACTTTTTTCGTCTTCGATGATTGCATCACTAGCTTCCTCGCTGACTATCTCCCCATCCACTTAGGCTCTGAACAGGCTCCACAGAAGCACAAAAGTCCTTCCTACAGTCACCGTTGCACGAAGGACCGCTTGCACTTTCACGCCAACTGCTGACAACCAAATCATAGTTAGCCTTTCGCATCACTCTGTTCATGGGCCAGCTCAGCGGACAGGCCAACCAATTCCCCTATACTGTTAATATATCCCCCTCATCGCACAACGGCTAGTGTCCTCATGTGAAATTGTCCCCCCCACGCTCAATCCCTTGCAATCACCTCCCTGAACAAGTGAAAAGGCTCGCCAAGCTCCAGAGTGAGCCTGTAGATTTAGCGGATTATTTTGCATCATTTTGCATTAGTGTGCCAAGCTAAGTCCCCTATGTTATTGAATTTCAAAGAGTGGCCTGCGAACTCTGGATCTGCTTATCGAGGTTCGAATCCTTGCCCCCGAGCCACACACTCACTGCTTGCCAATACGAGCTTTCCAGGCTATTCTCACCAACGTTTGCAGCCAGCCATAGGTATTCGACCGGTATTCCACCTGTTTGATGAGCGTCGAGGAGAATCGTCAGTGATGACATTGCCGTGGGAGAAGGACGTAGAGCAGGCTTTTGCCGGTCTCGATGTGCCGGCGCAGCTTCGCGCCGGGGCGCTCGAGCAACTCAGGAGATGGTGGGAGGGGACACAGTTTGCGCCATACCGGCCGCAGCTTGCGCGTCTGATCGAGCGCGGGCAGTGGAACGTTCTGCTCGACTCGTTCTACCGGGTGATCCCCTTTGGTACCGGCGGACGGCGCGGCCCGGTCGGCATCGGCATCAACCGCATTAACCCGTATACGGTGGCCACAGCGGTGCAGGGCCACGTCGATTACCTGCGCAGGGGCCATGGTAGCGGGCCGCTCTCGGTCGTCGTGGCCTTTGACTGTCGAATCTTCAAGGATCTTCGCGGGTGCTACGATCCGTCGCTGCCCAACCCGCTGATCGGGATGCGCTCGCGCGATTTCGCGCGGCTTGCCGCGGAGGTCTACGCCGGCAATGAGATCATCGTCTGGACGGTCGCTGGTGACGATCTGCTGCTCTCTACGCCGGAGTTATCGTTTGCCATCCGTCATCTCGGCGCCAGTGGCGGTCTGAATATCTCTGCCTCCCACAATCATCCCGACGATAACGGCACAAAGTTTTATACCGAGTACGGGGGTCAACCGATCGCACCGCACGATGAAGAGATGGCCGAGGCCGTCCACGCCGTGCAGCAGGTGCGGCAGATGCCGTTCGAGCGGGCCGTGCAGCAGAATCTGGTCAGATGGTGGGGGCCAGCCGAGCATGAGGCCTACCTCGATGCGAACCTGGCGCGATCGATCGTCCGCGACGCCCGGGACGCCTTCATCGTCTACAGCCCGCTCAACGGCACAGGACGACGAACCGTCTACGACGTGCTGGTCAAGGCCGGCTTTCGCGTGGCGCTGGTGCCCAGCCAGGCCGACTACAATGGTGAGTTTCCCGACGTCAAATATCGCATTCCGAATCCCGAGCTGCCGGAGGCGCTCGAGATGGCCACAACAGAGGCACGCCGCCTGGGTGCCGATGTGGCGTTTGCCACCGATCCGGACGCCGATCGACTCGGCGTGGTGGTCACCGCAGCGCGGGGCGACAGATTTCTGACCGGCAATGAGATTGCGGCGCTGCTGACCGCATCGATTATCGAAAGCCGCGCATCGCGAAACGAGATGCCCGCTCACCCCTTTGTGGTGAAGACCTGTGTGACCACCGAGTTGATGGCGGCTATCGCGCGGGCGCACGGGGTCGCGATAATCGGTGAGCTGCCGGTCGGCTTCAAATACATCGCCGAGGTCCTCGAGGTGGTGGACCGCACCGGACGCTATGGCGACGTAGTGGCCACGTGCGACGACTTTCTGTGTGCCGCCGAGGAGAGCCACGGGGTGCTCGTGACGCCGGAGCTTCGCGACAAGGATGCGGCCGGCGGGGCCCTGTTACTCGCCGAGTACATTGCGAGGCTTAAACGCGAGGGCAAGACACTTCAGGATGAGCTCGATCGCCTGTACGACCGCTACGGCTACGTGACACAGGGGGTCTACTCGCTGATCATGGAGGGTGTGACAGGCCTGCAGCGTATCGACGCCATGATGACGGTCCTGCGACAGAAACAGCCGCCTGCCCTCGCCGGCTGTGGCATCGAGCGCGCAGTCGACTACTGGGATGAGCGCGTCTATGGCCCGATCAAATCCGGCACCGATCGCGCCTCCCGCAACGTCATGATATTCTATTTTGAACATGGGCTGAAGGTGACGGTACGGCCGTCCGGCACCGAGCCCAAGTTAAAGATCTACGTTGAGGCCGGCGGTACGGTTGGAGTCGAGGGCCGTCCAGAGATAGATCAGAGGGCGGCGGAGGCGACGCGACAGATGGTGGACTACTTGCTTGATGCTATCGGTGTGCAGCTACCCGAGCAGGCGCTGGCTCTGTCACAACTCGTCTCCGTGGAGAATCGGATCGACTTTGCGAAGCGCTTCCTCGGAGAGCTGCGGGCGAGACTCGATGACGGGGCCACCGCGTCGGCGCTCGACCGCTGGGTCGATACGCGCCTGGCCGCTTATGGCAAGGAC
>DATMXF010000152.1:0-7257 GCA_035561835.1 Patescibacteria group bacterium | reverse complement strand
GGCTCGCAAGCAGGGGCTTTCTTCCGGCACCCTCGTCAATCTTTGGCTGGAGCAGAAGATGAGGGAACAAGGGTCTTCAAGTAGAACGGCGAGAAAATTAACCGCAAAGAACGCATAGGACATTCCGGCGCGATGAGGTTTCGTTTCTCCAAGCATGTGCTCGAGGAGTTGGATGAGCGCAAGATTCCACGATCGCTGGTCGAACCGGTCTTGCAGGCACCGGAACAAAAGGTGCCCGAAGTGGAGAACATCACCTGCTACCAATCAAGGGTAAGCATCGATGAGAAGCAGTTTCTCTTGAGAGTGATGGTGAACGAAACCGTGAACCCTCCTACCGTGGTGACCGCGTACCGCACGAGTAAGATCGCCAAATACTGGAGGAAGCCATGAAAGTGAAATACGACCAGGAAGTTGATGTGTTGACCATTCGGTTCAGCGACACACAGGTTGAGGAAAGTGATCAGGACAAACCAGGAGTGATTCTGGACTACGACAAAGACGGTAAGATCGTGGGTATTGAAATCCTCAATGCATCCAAGCAGATCGAGAATCCTAAGTCCCTGGAATATGCCGTAGCCTGAACCGGGACGCTCACCATGAATCACCACGTCAATGCCATCGCCGGCCGGTTAAGCCTGCGCCCTCCGCAGCGCCGCTCGCTGGAGATCCTGGATCGGATCACGGAGATCGTTCCGCCGCGCAAGGGTGAGGACGTTACGGCGGCGCTCGCGGCGATTCGTAGCGAATTCCCGTCGGTGACGGACTTCGAGCGGGAGTTCCCGTCGCTCTGCTTCGCCCTGGCCACTGGCGTGGGCAAGACGCGCCTCATGGGGGCTTTCATCTCCTATCTGCACCTGGCGCACGGCATCAACCACTTCTTTGTGTTGGCGCCGAACCTGACTATCTACAACAAGCTCATCACGGACTTCACACCGAACACTCCCAAGTATGTGTTTAAGGGCGTTGCTGAGTTCGCCGTAGAGCCGCCGGAGATCATCACCGGGGATAACTACGAGTCCGGCATTGGCGTACGGCCCGGTGTGTTGCCGGGATTCGAGCGGGCTGTTCATATCAATATCTTCAACATCTCGAAGATCAATTCCGAGGTACGCGGCGGCAAGGCGCCCCGGATCAAGCGCCTGTCGGAATACATCGGAGAAAGCTACTTCGATTACCTTGCCGGCCTCGAAGACTTGGTACTGCTCATGGACGAGTCTCATCGCTACCGCGCTTCGGCCGGTGTGCGGGCCATCAACGAGCTGAAGCCGGTGATGGGTCTGGAGCTTACGGCGACGCCGTTCGTGGAAACGGGCCGTGGCCCGGTGCAATTCAAGAACGTCATCTACGACTACCCGTTGGCCACAGCGATGGCGGATGGATTCGTGAAGGAGCCGGCGGTCGTGACGCAGAAGAACTTCGACCCGGCCCAGTTCAATCAGGATCAGCTCGAAGAGATCAAGTTGCAAGACGGCGTACGACTGCACGAAAACACGAAGGTCGAGCTGGACACGTACGCTCGGCAGACCGGGCAGCGCGTCGTCAAGCCGTTCATGTTGATCATCGCTCGCGATACTACACACGCGGGGCAGCTTATGCAGCTTATCCAGTCGGAGCAGTTTTTTGAAGGACACTATAAGGACAAGGTGATCCAGGTAGACTCCAGCAGGACCGGCGCGGAAGAAGACGAAATGGTGCAGCGGCTGCTCGCGGTCGAACGCTCTGAGGAGCCGACCGAAATCGTCATCCACGTGAACATGCTCAAGGAAGGCTGGGACGTGACGAATCTCTACACCATCGTCCCCCTTCGAGCCGCCAACGCCCGGACCCTGATCGAGCAGTCTATCGGGCGCGGCTTGCGTCTGCCCTACGGTAAGCGCACCGGCGTGAGTGTCGTGGACCGGCTGAGTATCGTCGCCCACGACCGGTTTCAAGAGATTATCGACGAGGCGAACCGGCCGGACTCGGTCATCCGGCTTACGCAGGTCATTCTTGATCCGAGTACAGATCTCCAGAAGACACGCACGGTGGTCGTCCAGTCGAAGATTGAAGAACAGATCAATGCAATCGAAAACGAGGCTGAGCGTGGGATCGCGCAGGCGACCCGTGAGGTGATCCGTAGATACGAAAATCTGCCCGGAACGACCTATCTGCTGAGGCCGGACATCCAGAAGAAGATCGTCGAAGAGGTCACGGAATACGTCAGACCGGCGCAGCAGGCGCTGCCGGGTGTGACCGAGAAGCCGGATATTGCGGCGGTGGTGGCGAAGACGACCGAACTCCTGGTGCGGCAGACCATCGACATTCCGCGGATTCTCGTAATCAAGAAGGACGAGGCGACCGGTTTTCACTCCTTCACGTTGGATTGCTCCGGCATCCACTATCAGCCGGTTGAACGGGACCTGCTGATCCAGCATCTGCGCACGCATGCACAGGACACGCTCAGCTTTGGCGGCACGTTACAGCCGGAACAGCGGCTTGAGGATTACCTTGTGCGGGGGTTGATCGATTTCAACGACATCGCGTATGACGAGCACGCCGACCTGCTCTACGACCTCGCCGGGCAGGTGGTCAGGCATCTGCGTTCGTACCTCTCAGAGGAGGATGCGCGAAATGTGCTGATCTATCACCATAAGTCGCTCGCGGCGTTCATCCACGCGCAAATGCAGGCGCACCAGTGGGAGAAGGCGAGTGGGTATGACGTTGTGGTAAGCAAGGGCTTTACCGAACTCAAGGGCAGTGCCTACACCGCCAAAGCGGACGAGCCTGTTCATGACTTCAGGCAGACCGTGGAAGACAAGAGCCGTATCGCGCAGGCGCTATTCGGCGGCTTTCAGCGGTGTCTATATCCTGTCCAGAAGTTCCAGTCCGACTCAGAGCGCAAGCTTGCCGTGATCCTCGACCGCGAGGTCCAGAAGTGGTGCAAACCGGCACAGGGGCAGTTCCAGATATTCTATAAAGCGGGCATTGACCATCACGAATATATTCCGGACTTCGTGGCTGAAACGGAGAGGGTCATCTACATGCTCGAACCCAAGGCGCGGAATGAGATGACCGACGCCGACGTACTGGCGAAGAAAGATGCGGCGATTACGTGGTGCAGCTACGCTACAACCCATGCCATCAGCAACGGCGGCAAGCCGTGGACGTATGTCCTCATTCCGCACGACGCGATTGCCGAGAACATGACGCTTGGCGGATTAGTCAGCCAGTTTACACCGGCGCCCTGAATTGCATCGCTGAACGCAAAGAAAGCGCGCCGGAACCCTTTTCGGCTGGGTCGCTTCGCGGTCGGCGCGCTTAGGGCTCACCCTCCGGTTTCCGCCTGCCTGCGCACGTCATAAAAAGGCTTGACACTGGGTCTTGGCTCATTAGTATATATGGTACAAAATATACGAATCGGTCAGATTGCTATATTTAGCTTTAGCAGAATAGCAGACCTACTTATGCAGCGTTAGCTTAACAGTAAAAGGGCGGAGTGTTGTAGCCATGAGGACGGTAAGCGCGACAGAAGCGAAGAGTAAGTTATCTGATCTATTGTCAAGCACCGAATATAACCAGGAACGAATCATCATTGAGCGCAGCGGACGGCCGGCCGCTGTCCTCATTAGTGTGGGGGATCTTGCGTTCCTTGAGGAGGTGGAGGATCGCCTTGCATCCTATGAAATTGAAAAAGCGCTCAAGAAGACCAAGCGCTCCCGTCCCATTGAGCAGGTGATTGTTGATTATGAGAAGAAGCATAAGATCCAGCTCATAGATTTGAAGGGCGCGGGTGATGGGCCGGACAAGTAATTACTACGATATGAATCTCCATGAAGAGGCCGAAAAGCACGTTATACGGTACCCGCCAAAGCAGTTCAAGCAAGTTATCACAAAGGTTTTTAGCCTGAGAAAGAATCCACGGCCTCCGGATGCCAAGGAACTTAAAGACCATCCTGGCGCCTTTCGGGTGGATCAAGGTGAATACCGAGTCATTTATCTCATAGACGATGATCAGCGCCTGATCACGGTGATGAAAATCGGCAAGCGGAACGACGAAGAAGTGTACCGCCATCTTGAGAGCCTCAAGCAAGTCTTCCTCGCAGGTGCCTTGAAGCGGCGATAGGCCACCTGATTCTTCCCTTATGGATATCCTGTCGCACGGGCTCTGGGGTGGGATCGCCTTTGGGCGGACAAACCGGCGGAGTTTCGGTCTGGCGTTTTCGTTCGGCATTCTGCCGGATCTAGTACCGTTCGGCCCCTTTTATACCGCCGTTCTCCTCGGGCTTGCTCAGCGTCCGCATTTTGGTTCCGAACCCCCTGATCCGTCCCTCTTCCCGGATTACGTCCATCGTGCCTACAGTGTCACGCACAGTCTGGTCATCTTCCTCTTAGTGTTCACGCTCCTGTGGGTGATATTTCGAAGGCCGATCTGGGAGTCCTTTGCCTGGGGGCTCCATATTCTCTTCGACATCTTTACACATTCTTTCCGATTTTTTCCAACCCCGTTTCTCTGGCCGGTTTCCGATTTCAAGGTCAACGGCTGGCATTGGGGCAGATCTGAGATTTTCATCCCCAACATTGTTCTGCTCGTGCTGCTCTATGCCTGGTTTGTGTATCGCCGGCTGAGGGTGCGGAAAGGTCCAACACGGGCGTTTCTTCGAAAATAGTATTCAGCAATCAGCGCTCAGCCGTTTGCTTCAGACAAACCCCCCAGACCCCCCTTTCATAAAGGGGGGGACACTCATACGTTCCCTTACTTCCCCGTTTTGTAAAGGGGGATTGAGGGGGTTTTATGCGTCGTGGTGCGGCCGTGACCGCATGGAAGGTTGCTTTGGAGGTAGGCTGGAAACTTGATGAAGGGCGGGTGATCAGAGATCTTCGGTGCGAATCGGTGATGCCGCATCCGCGCCGACCACCGTCGTCCACTCTCGAACATGCCAATTTGTTACGACCCCGTGCGCGACGTACGGGTCGGACGCGGCAAACGCCTCGGCCACAGCGGGTGAAGGACCACGGAAGAGCAGCACCACGCCGTCAGCGGGGTTAGTGAGTGCGCCGCCGAGGATCAGCTCTCCGCGCGCAACAGCTTGGTGCGCAAGCTCAAGATGGGTCTTGCGAAAAGGCTGTCGCCGCTCGGTGTAATCGGGGACGACGTCGTAAAACAGGAGATAATGCATGAGGTATCCTTCCAGCGGATGGAAGTTGGTGGAGGGTAGGGGATTCGAACCCCTGGCCTCGGCGTTGCGAACGCCGCGCTCTCCCAACTGAGCTAACCCCCCATTAAGAGCAGCGTTCAGCGCCCAGCGATCAGCTTTCAGCGTGTGTGGGGCGTCTTTGATGAACGACTGATCGCCAGGACTGAAGGCGTCAATAAATTAGCGGAAAGCGAACGGTTTGTCCAGTGACCTTTTTGGGCGGGACGTGAAGTACGTTGGTCACCTCGTTTGGCCTGCTACCCGCATCAGATCCTCGGTCGTGTAAATCGACTCCAATTCGTACCCGTTTTTCTGCAACTCCTCGCGGCCGCCCTCCTGCCGGTCCACAAGCGCCAGCACCTTGACGATCAGAAAGCCGGCATGCAGCGCGCCGCCGATTGCCTTGAGGGTGGAGGCTCCCGTCGTGACGACGTCCTCGATGATCACAACCCTCGCGCCTGACTGCTCGAACCCCTCCACCCATTTCTGGGTCCCATGCCCTTTCGGCTCCTTTCGGACGCTGAAGGCCTGGATCGGCGATCCTTGAAGTGCGCTGTGATAGGCGACGGCGTAGGCGATCGGGTCCGCACCGAGCGTGAGTCCTCCGGCGGCGGCGATCTGCTCCCCATCGCTTTGTTCAATAGCCTTGATCCGCTCGAAGAAGAGTCGGCCGAGGAGCGGCATCGCCTCCGATAGGAATGTCGTTTTTTTGCAGTTGATGTAGTAACGGCTCTGTCGACCGGAGGCCAGGATGAAGACAGGCTCGGCGCTGTGCTGGAAGGAGTGCTGAACCAGCAGTCTCAGGAGCTTGTCCGCGCATGCTTTAAGCGGGGGTTGGTCTCTTGGGGTATCCACGAGGGTGAGAATACACGAGGGAAGTGAGGTTGTCTAGATCGTACGGTGAGGCTAAGCCTGTTTTTCAAAGTATTGCTGATGGTATTCCTCTGCCCGGTAAAAGGTCGAGGCTGCTGTAATCTCGGTCACGATCGGCTGCTGGTGCTTTCCGCTGAGCTCCAGCTTCCGTTTAGATGCGAGCGCGGCAGCCTGCTGGTCGGCATCGTGAAAGAAGATTGCCGAGCGGTACTGCGCGCCGAGGTCCGGCCCCTGACGATTTAGGGTGGTTGGGTCATGGATCGACCAGAAGAGAGCGAGGAGATCGTCGTAGGAGACCTGCGAAGGATCATACTCTACCTGCACGACCTCTGCATGGCCGGTGGCGCCGGTGCAGACATCGTGGTATGTCGGGCTCTCTAAGATGCCGCCCATGTACCCGACCGCCGTTGAAACGACACCCGGCACCCGACGAAACGCGGCCTCGACACCCCAAAAACATCCCGCCCCAAACGTGGCCTTTTTCATCGGTTCGCGAGGATTACTCAACGACCTGGACGCCTTTCCAGAACGCAATGAGGCCGGCAATCTGCTTCGCGGCCTCCTTGGGCGAAGGATAGTACCAAGCGGCGTCACGATTCACGGCATCGCCGACAACCAGGTCGTAGTAGCCGGCTTCGCCTTTCCAGTGACAGGTGGTATGGGTGGCGCTCTCGCGCAGGTATTCCGATTTGACCGAGGAGCGAGGGAAGTAATGGTTGCCCTCGACAACCACGGTGTCGTCGCTTTCGGCGATGGTCACTCCGTTCCAGATCGCCTTCATGGCATTAATAGCCTCCGGATCCGCCGGGATAGCTGCTCGGTCTGCTGGGATAGCCGCCTGGCTCACGAGAGCCGGTGGTGGTCCCAGTCGTCGCGCACCCCGCAGATACCACAAGAAGTGTCAACAGCGTCAATACCAGAAACGTTCGCATCGGCTTACCCTCCGCATTTGGCGTTACTTCTTCAGGTCGGACAAGAAGATCTTCAAGATGTCGATCGGAAGCGGAAAGACGATAGTGGAGTTCTTCTCTGTGGCGATCTCGGTGAGCGTCTGCAAGTAGCGAAGTTGGATGGTGACAGGCTCGGTCGCCATGATCCTGCCCGCCTGCGCCAGCTTTTCGGAGGCGATCAGCTCACCCTCGGCATGGATGATCTTCGCCCGCTTCTCCCGCTCGGCCTCCGCCTGCTTGGCCATGGCTCGCTGCATCTC
>DATMXF010000151.1:0-11613 GCA_035561835.1 Patescibacteria group bacterium | reverse complement strand
TAACTTTCCCTTGACGGCGTTGAAGCAGGACGGCTACAGTTCTACACATGAAGTTTCAACGTAAATTGCTGCTTGGCTTCGCGCTTATGGTTGTGCCTGTCCTGCTGATCGGCGTACAGGCCGTGTGGAATAATCGGGAGGAACGAGCAGCCCTCAGGGCGCTTGGCGAAAGCATGGCGAGAACTCGGACATACGCCGAGCTCGAAACGGTTCTGTTCCGCCAGAGCCGCCAAGTCTGGGGGTTTCTCACCGGAATAGACCACGAGGCGCAGGCAGAGTTCTTCCGGCTGGAGTCGGAAATCCAGGAGCGCCTCCGCCAGTGGAAGCTGACACTCACGTCTGACGAACTGGATCTCGCTACAGACGTCGAACAGATTCATGCCCAGACGTTCGATGTCGGCAAGCAAATCATCTTCCTGTACCAGGGCGGACAGCGGAGCGCGGCGCTGGCCCTGGCCAACACGGAGCTGAAAGGCCGACTCCTGCCCGCCCTCAGTGCAAAGAATAAGGAGATATACGGCACTGCCCGCACCCACAGCCTGCAACGGGCCTACGCCAGGCTTGAGGAGATCCTGCACGCGGAGCAACGCCTGTTATCGTTGATTATCCTACTGTCGTTAGCCCTCGGGGTCACCGCCTCGATCCTGATCTCCAGGGGACTGGCGCGTCCGATCCATCAGCTCAAGGCGGCCATGGAGGTCGTAGGAGCAGGCCACCTGGATCATGAGGTAGCGGTTCGCTCAACAGACGAGATCGGCGAGTTGGCCCAGGCGTTCGCCGGGATGACCGAGAACCTGAAACGTTCCCATGAGGCGATGGCACGCCTCAACGACGAGTTGGAAGCAAAGATCAAAAAGCTGGAAGAAACCCAGGCGCAACTCATCCAATCTGAAAAACTGGCATCCATCGGCGAGATGTCTGCTGCGGTCGCCCACGGCTTACGCAATCCTCTGGCGAGTCTTAGGGCCGCGGCCCAGGTTACCCTGCACCACGTAGGTGAGGAACCTGTGGCACAGGAACACTTGAGAGCGGTCATTGCCGAGGTGGACCGACTGGACCGCCGCATCACCCATCTGCTCAGCTTCTCCAGACCCGCCCCTTTCCGTCCCCTGCCGGAACAACTCTCGAGGTTGATCGACGACCTGTTGCCCTCCTTCGCCGCACCGCTCAGGGATCGTAACATCCGGCTTGAGATCGACCTGCAGAACAACCTGCCGGATGTATACGTCGATCCTATTCAGGCGGAGCAAGCGTTGGGCGAGATTCTCTCCAATGCGCTCGATGCCATGCCCGATGGCGGGTCTGTCACGATCCATGGGTACCGCCAACCCGAAAACGGTCAGCCCGGACGTGTGGTCCTGGAGATCGCCGATACTGGAAATGGGATCGCCAAACGGGTCCTCCCGTCGGTCTGTGATCCATTCTTCACGACGAGGGCGGAAGGAACCGGTCTTGGCCTCGCCATCGCGAAACGGTATGTGGTACAGAACGGCGGATCACTGGACATCGCCAGTACACCGGGAGTCGGAACCACAGTAAGCATCACACTACCGACCTCATCGGGTGACCGGGACAGGACGGCATGAACCCCTCGACTCTGTTGATTGTGGACGATGAGCGCACTCTGGCTCGCTCGATCAAGCTGTTCATGACCGAACAAGGATACGAGGCAGAAGTCGCCGAGAACGGCGACAAGGCGCTGGAACTGTTAGATCGCCTTCGCCCCGATCTGGTTTTCCTGGATGTCTGCCTACCGGGTCAAAGCGGCATGGAGCTGCTGAGCAGAATCAAGGAGTTCGACCGCAATATTGCCGTCATAATCATGACCGCCTACGGCTCCATTGAGGGAGCGGTGGAGGCGGTCAAGCTGGGAGCGTTCGACTACATTAAGAAACCGGTCGACCTTGATGAACTGAAGCTGTTGGCCGACCGGGCGTGTGAGAGCGCACGGTTGCGGCAGGAGCTCTCCTATTACAGGGAGCGGGACGTCCGGGAGCGCCCCTACATGGGGATCATCGGGAAGTGCGCGGCCATGCGCGAGATCGTTGCTCGGATCCAGCAGATTGCCGCGCTGGAGGACTCTCCCCCCATTCTGATTACAGGGGAGACGGGGACCGGAAAAGGATTGGTGGCGCGCACGCTGCATCGCCACAGTCGGCGGGCGTCACGCGCCTTCATCGAGATCAACTGCACGGCGCTCCCAGCCACGCTGATGGAGGCGGAACTGTTCGGATACGAGCGCGGGGCGTTTACCGATGCGAAGGAATCGAAGATGGGCCTGTTCGAGGCGGCTGATGGAGGCTTCCTCTACCTGGACGAGGTGGGCGACACCGAACTTGCCCTTCAAGGCAAGCTGCTTCGCGCCGTCGAGGAACGGGTCATCCGACGGGTCGGGGGGCTACGGGATCGGCAAGTTGATGTCACGATCGTAGCCGCCACCCATCGGGATCTCGAGGCCGAGGTCAAGGCCGCTCGATTTAGAAAAGACCTCTACTATCGACTTGCCGTTATCACCATCGATCTCCCGCCATTGCGCGAGCGCGACGAGGATATCCTGCTGCTCGCCACCCACTTTCTGGAGACGTTCAACGCCAAGTACGGCAAGGCGATCCGCACGATCGACGACCGGGCCACCCGTACCCTATGCGAGTATCCGTGGCCTGGCAACATTCGGGAACTGAGCCACGTCATCGAACGTGCGGTCCTGTGGAGCCACGGGGATCGCCTTGCGGTCGACCAGCTCTCCCTGGCACCTCCACCACCAAGTACAAGTACACCGCCTGCCCCCATGCCGATTGCCGGTCTTACCCATGCGGCGCTCCCGCGAGAGGGAATCGACCTGGCAGCGTGGGAGCAGTCGTTAGTGGAGCAGGCGTTACGGGACAGCGGCGGCAATCAGACTAAGGCGGCCAAGCTGCTCCGCCTTAGTCGAGACACCCTTCGCTATCGGCTGAAAAAGTTCGGCTTATCCCGGCCCTGATTCGTCCTCAGGCCGTCTATCACGGGAGGAGTGGTGTGGCAGACACACCGACTACGCCGAGGAGAAAAAAAACCATGGATACCGACGTCCTTGTCATGGGGGGACTGACCATCCTGGTGGCCGCGTGGGCCTTTACAAAAGGGGCAGATCTGCCGCTGCGGGGCGTTTGGGCCGGATTCGGGCTGCTCCAGGAGGTCTGGCTGCCGCTGTTATTCGGCTTCTGTCTGGCCGGCCTGTTCGAGGTACTGGTTCCCCGGGAGCTGCTCGTCAAATGGATGGGTAAGGAGTCCGGGATGCAGGGCATCCTGCTCGGGTGGCTGGTGGGCCTGCTGATGCCCGGCGGACCATATATCGTCTTCCCTATGGCCGCTTCGCTCTTCAGGGAGGGAATGGGGGTCGGGCCGCTACTCACCTTTATTACTGCGAAGGCGCTTCTGTCGCCGATTCGATTGTTTACGTGGGAGGTCCCGTTCCTCGGCTGGGCCTTTGTCATGGCCAGAACGGTTCCCAGCCTGCTCCTGCCACCGATTGTCGGCATGATGGGCCAGCGACTGTACAGTCTGTTTCTCCGATCGTAACACCAAAGCAGTTGAATAACAGTAGTCAAGAAGCTCAGAGTGGTGATGTGAGCACCACGCCGGAGCAGCCATGCGACATGGCTCAGGACAGGCCGTATGAGGAGCCGGTGAGGCTGCCCACCGAGGATGTCCTCGACCTTCACCCCTTCGCGCCAAAAGAGATCGTCTCGGTGGTCGAGGAGTATCTATGGCAGTGCCGCCAGGCGGGAATCCTGGAAGTGCGGCTGATTCATGGGAAGGGAACCGGTACGCAGCGGGCGATCGTTAGGCGACTTCTGATGAACCATCCCGATGTCCTGTCCTGTGCCGATTCGCCGCTACAGGCTGGAGGTTGGGGGGCGACAGTGGTCCGTCTTAAGCCGCTCGGCAGTTAGCGAAGGCTCTGGCAGAAGCGCGCGAAGAGGATCCTGGCTCGCCGGTTGAGTTCGTCGATTCTGGCTGGAAGCTGTTCAAGGATCGTATCGGGCCGGATATAGTCCTTGACCCCATCCAGCTCCTGCGCAAAGATCCTGACCCAGTCGGAGACCATCGACGACGTGACCTCGAGGTGAAACAGCAGGCCGTAGACGTTGCGACCGATCGAGAAGGCCTGACACTCATAGAGCGCCGACCTGGCAAGGTTGACTGCCCCAGGCGGCGTATCAAAATACTCGCCGTGCCACTCGAACACCTCAATCGACGCAGGGAACCCGCCAAATAGCCGATCGTGGCGCGCCGCCATGGTGAGCCGGATCGGGTACCAGCCGATCTCCTTGCGCGGCCCCTGTCGGATCGTCCCGCCGGCCGCCTTGGCAATGAGTTGTGAGCCGAGGCAAATGCCCAATGTGGGAAAATCGAGCTCCAGCGCCTCTTTCAGGAGTCGATCCTCTTCCCTCAACCACGGGTAATCCGCTTCGTCGTTGACACTCATCGGCCCGCCCATGACCAGGAGCCCCGAAAAGGGCGATAGGTCGTCCGGTGCCCGGTCACCTTTGTACAACCTCACGCTCTCCACGGGACGCTTCTGCGCCTGGAGCACGTCGAGAAAAATACCGGGAGTCTCGCATCCGATATGCTGGAAGACCAGGAGTGGTTTCATCGCAACAGTAGATGGGTTGAGCGCTTCGGCTTCAAGCGCTTCAACAATGGTAGATATGCACCGGTCTGAGGATTGCGATCCTTTCTTGCGGCTCGTCCGGCCAGACCGTAGCAGTCGATAATCGGCATAGAGTTTCCTGTAAGATAAAAGCTAGAGACAGCGTCATGCAGGCAGGTTGGGTCGTCGTCAGAACCAACCACGATACTTGAAATATACTCCCATCGCCACTCCAACGGCAATCATCGCCAGCAACGCATACATCCAGCCGAGTGAACTTTCGAGCCATGGCAGGTTGGGAAAATTCATTCCAAAGAAGCCGGTAATAAGTAGGAAAGGAATGGCTACAGTGGCCCAGAAGGTCAGGCTCTTCATGATTTCATTGGTACGATTGGCGGTGGCGGAAAGATGGACGTCAAGCACGCCGGTGAGGATGTCGCGATAGGTTTCAGCAAAATCAAGAGCACGAACGATGTGATCGTAGATATTGCGGAAATACGGCTGTTGCGAACGGAACCATGGTTCGGTGCGGTAGAGAAGATGATTGATCGCCTCGCGACCAGCCAGGGCCACGCGGCGGAAATCAATCAACGCGCGGCGAAGCGCAAAGATATCTGCCAGCAGCCGGGGCGTGGGATTCTCGAGGATCTGCTCCTCGATTTGCTCGATACGGTCCTCCACGGTGTCGAGCACGGGCAGATACTGGTCGGCCATGAAGTCGAGCATAGACTGAAACAGGCGGCCTGGATGGGCCATCGTGGGGTCGGAGCGAAATTTCGGAAGCACGGCCGCCACGGTGCGGCTGGGCGTAGGGCCTTCGCGGACGCTCACCAGAAAATTCTTGCCGACAAAAAAATCAATCTCGCCAAACCAGCACTCCTGTTGCTCCGGGTTAAAGTGAATGGAGTTAAAAATCACGAACAGGTGGCCGTCATACTCTTCGAGCTTGGCGCGCTGGCGGTGATTGCGGCAGTCCTCGATGGCCAACTCGTGCAGGCCAAGCTGAGCGGCCAACTCGTCGAGTGCAGGGCCCTTGGGATCGTCTACGTGATACCAGCAAAAGCCATTGCGCTCCCCGATCAGGCAGGCCGCGGCAGCAGGACCGGTCATCTTTGCCCCGTGAGTTCCTTGTTATTCACGCGGTGACTTCCCACGAGTTACGGGTTCGGAATATTGACTGAGCATACGATCAACGGTGAGCAGCCCGGCAGGTTCGGCTATTGTCTGAGAGATCCGCATACGGTTAAAAGGATCTCCATGGTAAAGGGGCAGCCGTCGTACACCCACAGCATAAGCCGCCCCGGCCGGCAACGTGATACGATCGCATACCGGTATTGGGATCTTCTCGATTTCGGCCGAACGACCCTCCCAGGCCTTACAACGACAACGATGACAACAGATAGGCGACGACGTTCGCGGCAGTGTAGCTCGTCCGGTCGCCCAGGAAGTCACCGATGGTCGCAAGATCATCGCCGCTAGTGACGATCGGCGGCTCCACGGTGCCGTCGGCACCGGTCTGCGGGTGACCAATGACGGAGAGCAGCGCGTTGCACAGGCACTGACGACCGATCGTATCCTCCATCCTGCCGCCCTTTTTCACGTAGGCAGCCTCAGGCTCACTGGGGCACCGGTAGTCTATTTTCCCATCCGCCGTCATGAAGGCGACACGCAGGTACCCCAGATCGCAGACCCGCTCGCGCGGTACGCCCATGGCGGGATTCTCGGCCCATTCCACAACCTTGATTGGAAAGCCGGTGGGCGATGCGCGGGGCTCCGTGCGAACGTCTACCTGGCCACGGGCCGCATGGGCGAGCACCGAGCGCTTGATCGGCTCGGCGATCCCTGATTCGTCACAGAAGGCGAAGAGTGTCCCGACCTGGACTCCGGCGGCTCCCGCTTTGCGGGCCGCAACCAGGCACTCGGGGTGTCCGGTCCCGCCCGCCACCCAGAACGGCAGCCCCAGCTCCCTGATCTTCTCGAGGTCCACCTCGTCGCGTTTGCTGTAGATCGGCTCGCCGCGCTCGTTGAACCATGGCTCCCCGCGAGGTGGGGCGTTGTGGCCACCGGCGGTGGGGCCCTCGATCACGAATCCATCCACCTGGCCGATCGCCTTGCGGGCAAGCATCGTCGCCAGGGAGTTACTCGCGACGATCGGGAAGAACTTCGGCCGCACGAGTGGCGCCGGCGGCGTCTCCCAATGGGCGCTGGGGTCAAACTCGAGGTATTCGACGGCGTCGGAGGGGAGTCCCTCCACGTCGAGTCGGAGCCGGGCCGTGTGGTGCCCAGCAAGCAGGTCGAGCGCCCCTGCGATCTCTCGCGGGATACCGGCGCCCATCAGGACGTAGCCGACCCCGGCGAGCATCGCGCCGTAGAGCGTCGGCAGCGTCAGTAGCTGAATTTTGGTGAGCAGATTGATGCCGACCGGGGCATCGTGTCCCTCCCTGGCGAGGAACACTTCGACGAACGCGGCCAGCATGGTGAGCTCGTGCCGAGCGGGAGCGACCACTTGGCGGTACAGGGGAAGCATCGTGTACGGCTCGCCGGGCGCCCGGCCCTTGGGACGATAGTAGCGGCGCATGGCCTCGTCTGCAGCGCGACGGATCGGGAACTGCTCCATCCCGCGCCGCATGTGACCGCCACAGTCGCCATCCTGCAGGCGACGCACGAACACCGTATCGAGACCGGTGCCGGAGACGACCCCGAGCTGGCCCGTTCGTGCCACGGCGTTGGCCAGCCGCCAGTTGGAGACAGCGGCACCCATACCGCCTTGAATGATCAAAGGAAGTGTTGAGCACTGTTCGACGAAAGGGGAAGGAGGAGGAGTAGAGCATCGACGAGCCGCTTGCACACCTTCACCACCACCGATTGCGATTGATGAGGATTTCTTCATGCTACCATGAGACCAACGAGGAATTGGGGACAGACACTATTTCCTGAGATCCTTTCTTGGCCTTCCCCTCTCCCTCTGCAAAACGCTTACTACTCGTCCCAGTTGTCTGCTCAATTCCCCGACAAACCCATCCCTTCCCAATGGTCGCCCTGTCATCGTGTGCCTTCGAATTATTTCCACATCTGGGGCATGATCGTCCGAGTCGATGTGTTCTCTCCATGACTCCATGGAAACGCCTACTGATTCCTTTATCTCAATGACATCAACTATCTCATCTGTGCTACCGATGTGAGCGGCTGCACTGGACCATTTCCATTGCCAAGGCCTGTTGACCATCTTAGCCCGTACCGGATTCCTCTCAACATACCGTATTGCCGCCATAAAATAAGGCTCATCAAGTAGACAGGAATAAAAGCGTCCCTGCCACAAGTGTCCGGACACCTGCCTCTCTTTGTTAAAATATTGAGCATACCGCATATGGGCCACGCTGAACACTTTAGCCAACGATGTCTCCTCCAACGGTTGGACAATGAAATGAACATGGTTGTCCATTAAGCAATAGGCCCATACCGATAGGTGAAATTTACGGCTGTATTCATTAACCCAGGATAAATATCGAGAGCGATCTTCGTCGTTTCGAAAGACCGCTTGGCGATAATTCCCCCTTTGCGTAACATGGTAAGGGTGGCCTGGTGCAACGATTCGAGCAATCCGTGGCATGTAAGATCATTACAGCGAATACTACGAATTGTCAAGATAACAGTGTCTGTCCCCTACTACCCGTGAGCGGGGAGCGGAAATCGATTGCCGATCAGGGAGAACGTGCTAGGATGGGACACTGGTGGGAGGACACTGGGGGGGGAATTATGCAAACTAAGAGCAATGCGATGGCGCAACCACCGGTGAGGGGCACCCTCATCCATTACAATGAGATTGCCCTCAAAGGGAAAAACCGGGGCTTCTTCCTGAGGCAGCTTGAGGCCAATCTCCTGGCAGCCACGCGCGATCTCGGCTGCGGTCCGCTTGAGCGACTAGCCGGTCGGCTGTTCCTCACGACATCCGAGGAGACCTCGTGGGAAGTCCTACGGCACCGGCTGAGCCGTATCTTCGGAATTGCGAATTTCGCCCCCGCCTTGACGATAGCACCCAACCTGGAACTGCTCGCACAACGGATCGAAGAGGAGGTCTCCGGCCGTTCATTCCACAGCTTTCGCGTAGCAGCTCGTCGTGCCTTCAAAACCTTTCCACAGACCTCCCAGCAGATCAACGAGATGATCGGAGCCCGAGTGCAGCGTATCTGCAACGCTCGCGTCGATCTTACCAACCCGGACCTGACTATCGCCATTGAAGTGCTTCCCAACGAGGCCTTTGTCTACTTCGAGAAGCTCTTGGGCCCAGGGGGCCTGCCGGTGGGGACCGGCGGGACGCTTGCGTGTCTGCTGTCAGGCGGGATCGACTCCCCGGTTGCGGCCCACCGGATGATGAAGCGGGGTTGCCGCATCGTCTTTGTCCACTTCCATAGCCAGCCGTTCGCCGACCGAACCTCACAAGACAAAGCGATTGAGTTGGTGCGCTTGCTCACACAGTATCAGTTTACCTCTCGCCTCTACCTGGTGCCCTTCGGCGAAATCCAGCAGGAGGTCGTCGCACGCGTCACCGGACGCCTGAGGGTCCTTGTATATCGACGGCTGATGCTGCAAATCGCCGAACAGATCGCCCAGAAGGAAGGCGCCCAAGCCCTGGTGACCGGCGAGAGTCTCGGTCAGGTGTCGTCACAAACCATTGAAAATATCGCCACCATCGAGCAGGTATCGACCCTGCCGATTCTGCGGCCGTTAATCGGTATGGATAAGGACGAGATTACGCGGCAGGCGCAGCAAATCGGCAGCTATGATGTCTCCATCATCCCCGATCAAGACTGCTGCTCGATGTTTCTGTCGAGACAGGTGGCGACACGCACGACTCACCGCGAGGTCGAGCTTGCCGAGCGTCCCCTTGACCTGGACCGGCTCACGGCGCTAGCTCACGCTACTGCGCACTCCATCGAGCTGTCGTTTCCCGGCTAAACGGCAGCTTAGCCATCAGCAATCAGCGTCACAACGGCAACTCGCTATCCTTTGTGCAGAGCTGACGGCTTCTCGCTGTACTTCACTTCTTCGGCTGGTACTTCGGAACAGCGATCGAACGGATGTAGCCCACGATGTCTTTAATCTCCTGATCGTTCACCATACTACCGTAGCCGACCATCAGCGGACTCAACTTCTCGGCCGCACTACCGTTCTTGATGACATTGATCAGTTGCGCGTCGGTCCTGGTATTCATATACTTGCCGTCAGTAAAGTTCCGCGGCTTGGGATCCAAAGATGCGGCTGCCGGTCCGTCCCCCTTACCAGCAGGGCCGTGACACGGACCACAGAAAGTCCCAAACTTTTCCGGAGCCTTGGGTTCGGTATTGGCGGCCCCGGCTGCCCAAGCCCCTGTCGAGCTGAGGACCAAAGCAGTCAGCACCATCACTTGCACCGTCGCTCTTCTCACCATCGATTCCTCCTGTGAAGTCGTTCTCGCTCAGCTCATGTAATGAACACCGGACATCTTTTTACATGTTTATGTTGCACCCCGGATTATCCTCTGTCAAGAGGAAGTTAACCTATTCTTGAGAAGCCCAAAATCTGTTGACTTTTCATCTCATTCCGGCTAGGTTGAGCCCGGTATTCGGGTATTGCGTGGCGGCGCAGAGAGAGGGCTACGATGATATACGCCTATTTCAAGGGACAGGTCGTCCCGCTTGATCAAGCCAAGATCAGCATCCAGAACAATACCTTCCAGTACGGAACTGGAATCTTCGAGGGGATCCGAGCCTATTGGAACCAGGATAAGCCGCAACTTTACGTCTTCCGCATGGCGGAACATTACGCCCGGCTGCTCAGGAACTGCCGTGTCCTAAAGCTCAATATCGGCAAGGATGCGAAGGAGCTGTCGGAGATTACCCTCGACTTGCTCAGGCGGAACCACCCCGAAACTGACACCTATATCCGGCCGATCGCATATGTCGATTCAGATGGAATCGGCCCGAAGTTGATCGGCTATACCAGCGGTTTTGCCATGTACACACTGCCGCTTGGCGACTACATTAACATCTCAAGCGGGATCAAGGTGGGTTTCTCCTCATGGCGTCGGATTCACGATAATACGATCCCGGCCCGCTGCAAGGTCACCGGCGGCTATGTTAATTCGGCCCTGGCCAAGACCGAGGCGCTCGAACATGGCTATGATGAGGCGATCTTTCTCACCGAGGAGGGTTTTATCTCAGAAGGCTCGGCGGAGAACATCTTTCTCATCAGGGATGGAAAGCTGATCACGCCTGCCCTGTCCGAGGATATCCTCGAAGGGATCACGCGCGACACAGTGATCGAGCTGGCCCGAGAGGAGCTGGGGATCGAAACAATCGAACGGCCTATTGGCAGGACAGAGCTGTACGTCGCCGATGAGGCGTTCCTTTGCGGGACGGGCGCGCAAGTCTCGCCTATAATCGAAGTAGATAGACGGCTACTGGGTAACGGCAGGATAGGGCCGATTACCGAAAAGATTCAAGCGCTCTATTTCGATGTCGTAAAGGGCAAGCAGAAGAAGTACGCGCACTGGCTAACGCCGGTCTATTGAAGAACAGGGTTTAGGGTGTAGGGTAGAGGGTTCAGGAAAAACCCGCCAATTGCTTGCGGAAGTACTCGATGGTCAATACTAACCCATCAGCAATCTGCACCTTCGGCTCCCAGCCGAATTTCTCCTGTGCCAGACCGATATCCGGCTGACGAACTCTAGGGTCATCCACCGGCAACGGGCGGAGCTCGATGCCGGTGCTGAGCCCTGTCGAATCAGTGGACGGGCCGCCGACCGCCTTCAGGACCATGTGGGCGAGATCGAGCACCGTAAATTCCTTAGGGTTGCCGATGTTCACCGGATTGACCTCTCCAGACATCAACAGACGGTACAGCCCCTCAACCAAATCGGAGACGTAACAAAAGCTTCGGGTCTGTGATCCGTCGCCATACACCGTTAAGGGCTCCCCGCGTAATGCCTGGTTGATGAAATT
>DATMXF010000150.1:0-3624 GCA_035561835.1 Patescibacteria group bacterium | reverse complement strand
CGGTTGGAGCGTTGTGTCGCTGCCGAAACAGCCCGTTTCTGCGAGGGCGACAACGGCGTGTTCTGTGGCGCGGCATGGGGCGAGATAGCCGGATGTGACGCGGCTCGCGACGGCTCAGTGTCTGCCCGTTCTATAGGGCTCACCACCGGTTTCTTCACCGGAAGCGGTCCGGGAATGGAGGAAGCAGGCTTGTCCGATGGCGGGACCGGTTGATCGGTTGTGGTCGGCAATTCCGACACCATCGTGGGCGCTGCAGGTTTCACGCGATGCGTCTTCTCCTCCACTCGCTCCATCGAGGGAACCACAGGTGGTTCGACAGCACTCACCACAGGCTTGGCGGTGTGCTCCGGTCGTGCGGGCTCTTGCGCGATCGGCGCCTGCTCGGACACCTCAGGACTGACCAGAATCTGCAGGCCGTTGCTGGTTAACTCCACGCGATACGGCAACAGGTGGTTGAGATCGAACTTCAGGCGGACAACCGGGTTGGGAGTTTGCTGGAGTTGCATCGTCTCAACCCGCAAGACAGGGGAGTCTGATGGCAGGATGACAGCCTGGCCGATTGCGTCTCTGGCGTGGGGAAGATCGATGATAAGGCTCGGCGGCGTGTGCGCTGCAAACGAGGCATAATCAACCAATGCCCCATCTGCTGTCACAATAATTGACGTGTGGCCCGGCCCCTCTGCTCGGACCTGCACATCGGTAATATCGACAACTCTCGCTGCAGAAGAGACAACCGGCAAGGATGAATCACTCAAGGACTGCTGCGGTGTCCGATTCGTGGACACGCCAGCAGTAGCGCAGGATGTGGAGAAAACGAAGAGGACTGCGCCGGCGAGCCGGCGCTTTCGTGAGATTGAGATGATGTTGGCTCTGGTCACTTTCATCTCGATACGACCGGCGGCAGATGTTTTTCTACGTAACGGGTCAGCAACTTACCCTCCGGACTCTTTGTTTGTACCTCAAACACGACGCCATCCTTAGTAATCTTCACGACTTTGGCCGAATCAATCACGTCGTTTTCCCGGATGACGTACCCCACGCCTGGCGGCAGATCCGACTCCACCAACGCATAAAAGGAGTGGGCTTCCCGAACAATACCCGTCAGTGTGAGATGCACCGTCGGGGGCTTTTCCGCCATCATCATCCGAGACGGCCGGAACGGATCGCGACGCCCTCTGGACTGGTATATAGCCGGACTCCGTTTCTCATCTTGAGGCGCGGAAGCGACAGGACGCGCCTGCTGGGGCAGACTCTGGACGGGAAGCGGGGGTGTATCTCTGCCGCAGGCTATGGCCACCACAACAATCGAGATGACCACAACGACGACGGTTGCCTCGCGCAGGAACCTACTTTGTCGCGCTTGCGCCCTCACCACTCTTCGCTCCCAAAGTACCCGAGTAGGTATAGGTCACCACGCCAAACTCAGCCTGGATGGTGCCCCCAGTCCTTTGCCCTGTTGTTGCCTCACGAATGGTCAGGTCAGCGACGTTGACAATCCGCTCTAACCGGCCAAGTCGCTCGAAAAGGAGGCCGAGGTCATGGTATGTTCCCGTCACCTTCAGTTGTATGGGAACTTCAGTATAGAACTCCTTCGCCACTGGGGTCCCTGGCTTGAACAAGGTAACATCCAGATCCGCCTCCTGACCGAGTCCGGCAACCCGTTTCAGTAACGCTGGAATCTCTTTTTCAGTCGGAAGCTGCTGGACTGTGCGTTGAAGCTCCGCCTCCAGAAGAGTGATCTCTTGTGCCAAGCGAGGCTTCCGGCCGGCGATCTGCCTGGTCTGCTCCGCCTGCGCTTTCAACCGGAGCAATTCGGCCTGGACCTCGCTCCGTGCGTCCCACTCCGATTGGAGAAAGAACTGCCAATAGACCACAATGACGAGCATGCCGAGTATGCCGCCGAGCGCCAGCTTTTGCTTCGGCGGGAGGTTGGCGGTGTAGGCCGACAGATCAATAGAAGACAGCATCCCTCTCCTTCTGTCTACACCGATAAGTTCGCAAGGATCTCGAATCGCTCAACCGGCCTGGTTTCATATAACTCAAGCTCAGAAAAGTTCAACTCAACACTGCTGATCATCGGCTTGAGTCGTTGAAGCGCCAGCATTAATTCGGCAACGACAACGTGTGAGGAGGCATATCCCCGGATTACCAACCGCCCGGAGACCTTACTGATTCCGGTGAGCCATCCCCCCTCAGGTAATGCCTGGCTGATGCCGTCAAGCAGACGAACTGGACTATCCTGGCCGGCGGCCAATCGCTGCACAAGCGCAAGACGATCCTGAAGCTGTTTCTTATCGCGACCATACTGCTCGACCAATCGGACAATCTGTTGGTTCCTGGTGATCTCGTCGGTTGTCGCAACGATATCCGCACGGAGTTGTGTGACGTCCCGCCTCACAACCAGCCAGTACCCCCACATCCCGCCGACAGCCAGAATCATGACGACGATAATCGCTGCTTGAGGAATCTTGACCTGACCTTTGGTTCGACGCTTCTCACGCGGGAGAAGGTTGATCTTGATCATCCGGCTCCATCCTCCGCGTCGCGAAGGGCCAATCCCACGGCCACTGTCATCTGAGGCGCGATGCTGGCGAGATATTGGACGTCGAACTTCTTCGGATCAGCACTGATGTATTGAAAAGGATTGGCAATCTCGACGGGCAGTTCAAGCGCATGTGAGAGGTAAGGGGCCAGGCCCGATAACAGCGCACACCCACCGCTTAATATCATGCGGTGGATCGTATCGCGTTGGCTTGTCGAGTAATAAAAATCGAAGGAGCGTCGTATTTCTCCGGCTAACTCGCTATTGGCCGTCTCGATCACAGGCTCGGCTTCCACGATGCTATGACCTTCAACCGACTCGCCCCTCTTTAACGCCTCGGCCTGTTCAAAACTTACGCCTATGCTTCTCTGTAGCGACTCAGCATGCCGATTGCCGCCTAATGGACTATCTCTGGTAAAATCCGAGATGCCACCGTAAAGAATATTGATCGTGGTGACGGCCGCTCCAACATTCACCAAAGCAACGATCTCATCCACCCGAGGTTGTTTGGGTATCGTGAAGGCGTTCTCGATGGCGAACGAGTCCACATCAACAACCGCCGCATTCAGTCCGGCTGAGGAAATGACCGCGAGATAATCATTAAGGGTATCTTTTTTCACAGCTACCAGAAGCACATCCATCTCCGGTTCGCCTGAACCGGCCTCTCGCAGGATCTGGAAGTCAAGGTTGACATCCTCGATAGAGTAGGGAATATGCCGCTCAGCCTCCCACGCAATCCCTTCGCGGAGTTCCGCCGTCTTCATCGCGGGAACTTTAATCTTTTTAATAATGACCGAATGCCCAGATACAGAAAAGGCGACGTCTTTAAGGGTAATGCCATGCTTGTCGAAGAGTTGCCGAATGGCCGTGCTGAGGGCCGTCGCATCCATGATGATGCCATCCACAATCGTTTCGGGATGGATAGGAACGATGCCAAGCTCGGCTACGTTATACGAACTTCGCGATTGTTGAAGATGCACGGCTTTAATAGAACTGGTCCCGATATCCAGTCCGACCAGCTCCTTGTGGGGTGTCATCCATGAAAACATCATTGTTCCCTGTGTTCGGCCGTGATTCCTTAT
>DATMXF010000149.1:0-3468 GCA_035561835.1 Patescibacteria group bacterium | reverse complement strand
GGGTGAGGAGGGTTGGTCGATTATGGTGACGCCGTGCCGCGCGCCATCGCGGTGATGGGGACTGACTAGGCGGGCCTCCCGGTCGGGATAAGAAGCGAAAGTTAACGTAGGCAACAACATGCCGGAAATTTGCGATCGAAGAAGAACTGAAATCCGAATCGTGGGATTTCAGGGGGTTACGCGTGACAAGGTGTCCGGTACCTCTTTTCTTGAGGAGGCGATTCGGGGGAGCCCGGAGGGACTCTGTCATGGGTGTTAAGAAACGGACGACTGTCATGCAAGTGGCTCCAACCGAGCGGATCGAACGCCTGATTTATTTGATTCGGGGACAACGAGTGATACTGAGTTCCGATTTGGCCATGCTTTACGGGGTAGTGACGTGGCGGCTCCACGAGCAGGTAAAGCGGAACCAGGCCAGGTTTCCGGATGATTTTGTCTTTCAACTGACATCAGAAGAAAACCAAACTTTGACCTCGCAAATTGCGAGGTCAAAGCCGGGTCGGGGAGGAAGAAGAACGTTGCCCTACGCCTTCACCGAGCATGGGGCCATCATGGCAGCGAATGGTAGTGACCCCGCATGATCACACTCACGCGGTGGTCGCAAGTATGCTAGGCTCGTAACCGCGCATAGGCCATGATCCCGACCAAGGACAAGGGTGTACTATAGGGACGGCGAACTTCTGCGTTGACAGCAGGGATCGCGGAGCAAAATGAGACTGACTGTTGTTGCGATTCGGCATCACCCGCGAGGACGAATATACGAGGTCACAGTCGATGGAAAGACTGTTTCAATTCTCTTTACATTTCATGCGTTGGACAGGATTGCTCGATGGGGGCTTACAGATCGAAAGGTCCTTCAGGCTCTGCTTGTTCCAGAGGAGGTTCTCCTGGGCCACAGGAGCCGCTTCATCGCTCATCGCAGGTCCGGAGGCCATGTCGTACGGGTAGTGTATCAATATGAGGGAGAGATGCCGGTACTGATCACCGTGTATTATCCGTTCGCGAGACGCTACTTTCAGGGAGGCAGGACACATGAAGATCACATATTCTCCTGATGCGGATGTGCTCACCATCCAACTGCGAGAAGGGAAGCCCACTGATTCGCGGGATATCGCCGAGGGGGTCATCGTGCACTTATCGGCGAAAGGACAACCTCTGGAAATCGAGATCCTCGATGCCTCCAAGGTTGTGCAGAAGAAGGACGTGGAGGTGTCAATGGAGCCACTCTTCTCCGCTGCGTGACCTAGACATGATTGAGGACTGGCGAAAGGTCGCGCGGCAGGATTGGCATCGTATCCGGGTGACGCTGGATGCTGTTCCGGCAGCCCTCTACGGTGTAGAGCCGCGCGTTCTCATCCAGGCCGTCAAACGCAATCTCGATCGATTTCCCGACGATTTCATGTTTCAGTTGACTCACGAGGAGCTGACCAACTTGAAATCACAAATTGTGATTTCAAGTTGGGGCGGTCTCCGGCGGGCGTCGCCCTACGCCTTCACCGAGCAAGGCGTGGCGATGCTCTCCAGCGTTCTGCGGAGCCCTCGCGCCGTGCAGGTCAACATCGAAATCATGCGGGCCTTTGTCCATCTCCGCCGGTTCATTGCTACGAATAGGAATCTTGCGCGACGGCTCGACCGCTTGGAGAAAAAGTACGACGCCCAGTTCAAGGTCGTCTTCGACGCCATCCGGCAGGAGAGTTAGGCGTGTGGCGCTGGGGTAGACAAAGAGGCGGGGACTTGGTCGGCAGCGAGAGGCGGCGGTCCACCCCAGATGAGAACGTCGGGACACAGATCGGCGCCATTGCTCCAGACTACGGTCCCGCCCTCGGCGTGGACTTCCCGGAATCTCTGTGGGTTCTGGAGCAGTTCTTCGAAGATTCGTCCGCTCATGAGCGGACGGATGTCCCGGTCGATCACGGCATCGTTCGTGAGGTGGAGACGCAAACGAAACCCCTCCAAGGGCTCGACTGCGCGAATCCTGATGAGAGCCATGAGAGTGTCTCCTACTTGATCACAACACCAAAGAACCGACTGATCTCCGGCATGTTGCCTCTTCCTGCAGTAGGGACAATGCTCCTGGACCACACAGCGTTATAATGCAACATACCACAAGGGTTCATAGCCGGACAATGAGCATCTGGCGCATCGAGTTGTTGACTTCCGGGTCGACTCTCTCTAACCCCTCCTCCCCCCAGCGAGGGGGAGGATACAGGTGGGGGGGGATTATGAGAGCTGACTTCATGCCTATTCGCAAAGCTGGACCGGCAACACCATGTGCTGTATTGGGTTCCGGGTCGACGAGGCTGGGCCGGGCTATCGGAGGGGGCGCCTGCGCCACGCGCCATCGCGCCCCCCTGCTTTCCCTTTGCCGTAGGTAGGATTAACCCCTCTTTGACAAAGAGGGGCGATGGGAGATTTTCTCAGTCGATGTCCATTAAATTATGATACCGTTAATAACCGGTGAGTTTACGGGGAGCTCTGAGTCCGGCACCAAGCGATGAAACGGAACCGGGAACGCTTTCCCGAAGATTTCATGTTCCGCCTGATGGCCGACCTTGTTCCAACACCCCGGTGGCTTAGCGGCAGCGGTTCGGACCCCGGATCAATGGGTGCGACATCGGCGAGGCGGTTACCCGATCACGGTGAGACCTAAGGCCTTAAAGTCTTCATCGAAGGAGAGGCAAGGAATGTTGTCCAGCAGCGTGGTCACGATGACGAAGGAGATCGCATCACAGAATGAGAACCGCCGTGATTTCACCTGTCGACGAAACACCTGTTCCGCTTCCGCGAGGATCTCGTCGGTGATCGGGACAAGTGAGAGCACGGGTTTCATAGTATCCAGAAATTCGACGGCAGCCTGAGGATGCAGGCGGTAGGTCAGCAGCGTGACGGTCTCGCTGACCACCTCCCACGTAGAGAACATGCGAATGCTCCCGGTGCGGCACTCTTCAAGCAGCTCTCCGGCACGATCGTAGTGGCGATCAGCTCCTGCGAGGGAGGCAAAGAAGAACCCTGTGTCGCAAAAGACACGGTCAGAAGGAATCACCGGACAATACCCTTGGAGCCGTACAGATGTTCCTTGACGTGGCTGGAGACATCGCTCCGTCGGCCTGTTACACCCTTTCGAGCCAGTCTCCTCCGGAGTTCGAGAAGCCTTCTGGCAGCCACGCCCGGCTCAGGCTCAGCCTGGACCGCCCGAAGCTCCGCCACAACATCGTCATGCACCGTAATCTGGATGCGTGTCCCCGCATCCTTTCGGACCTGGCGGATCAGCTCAGGCAGTCGCCGTCGAGTCTCGCTGATCGAGATCTTCATACGCACCTCCTCTAAGATCTTTGCTATAAATGTACAGGCGTGTACACTATGAGTCAATAAAAAGCGGAACCAGGCCAGGTTCCCGGATGATTTTGTCTTTCAACTGACCCTTGAGGAAGCGGAAACGGTCCAACGTTCATGATCACACATTGTGAT
>DATMXF010000148.1:0-10457 GCA_035561835.1 Patescibacteria group bacterium | reverse complement strand
CGTTTAAGCGGTACGAGTAAAGCGGTCAGGTGTTAAGACTGTAGGCTGAAGACTGTAGACTGAAGGTTCCGCCGACGCCTCCCGCCTTCGGCCTTCAGTCTGTAGCCGGCGGCTGAATGCTGAAGGCTGAGCGCTGATCTGAGGAAGACAGTGACTGTGCAGGTCAAGTTTACCTATGAAGATTACCTGCTGTTCCCGGACGACGGCCGACGCCACGAGCTGATCGATGGAGAACACTTCATGACCCCTGCGCCCTCGATCAAACACCAGCAGATCTCCATGAACCTCTCCAGGACATTATCGAATTATCTCGCGATTCGGCGTACTGGAAGGGTCTATGCCGCACCTTGTGACGTGGTTCTTTCCGATACGGACGTCGTTCAACCGGATCTCCTCGTCGCACTGTCCGGTAGCGCATCCATCATCACGGATCGGAACGTCCGAGGCACCCCAGACCTCCTCATCGAGATCCTCTCAGAGAACACCCGCAAGACCGACGAAATCATCAAGCGGAAGCTCTACGAGCGGTACGGCGTGCCGGAGTACTGGATTGTGGACCCTGAATTGGAGACGGTCAAGGTCTACCGCATGACACCTCAAGGTTACAACCGCGTCGCCGAACTGAGCCACGAAGCCATCGACACCCTCTGTACACCCCTCCTGCCGGACCTGAGCATCCCACTTATCGATCTCTTCGAGTAACAATCCAATAATGTAGTGGTCTTCGGGCCGATTCCCTGACCTGGGGCCACTGGTAGCCGCTGAGCCGATCCCCCATCGCCCGCCTTTTGTAAAAGGAGGGGACTGGGAAAATTTTGAGAAGGAGGAAGACGGGGTGGAGTGGATGAGGTAGCGCTGCTAATCACTGATGACCGGATGCCCGCTTTCAGCCTAGCGGAGCGGGGGAGTTGTCTTTGGCGAGAGCGGCGAGCTTGTCCAGGACCCCGTTGACAAAGGCGCCCGAGTCCTTTCCGCCAAACGCCTTCGCCAACTCAATCGCTTCGTCGATGGCGACCTTCCAGGGAGTCTTCCCGTAAAAGAGCAGTTCAAATGCGGCTAAGCGGAGGACGCAGAGATCGACGAGGGCCAGCCGTGAGAGGATCCAGTGCTCGACGTGCGAGGCGAGCACCTCATCGATTGGCTTCTGATGTTGCAGTGTTCCCTGAACCAGCTCGTCAGTCAACGATCGGATCTCCGGGCCGGCCGGATGGTCCGTCCAGAAGGCGGCCGACTGCGCCTCAAACGCCTCCAGCGGGTAGAATTCAAGCTGATACAGGAGTGAGAGCGCAAGCTCCCTGGCGCGGTGACGTTTACCCATTTTCCTTATCGTGGGGACAATGCGTTCTGTTGCGCATTATTTAAGTTGGGCGAAGAGGCTGGCCATTTCAATGGCTGACAGCGCCGCATCGAACCCTTTATTGCCGCCCTTCGTTCCCGCCCGTTCGATCGCCTCATCAAGCGTATTTGCCGTGATGACGCCAAAGATAATGGGTACGCCGGTCTCGAGGCTGGCTGCCGCAATCCCCTTCGCGGCCTCCCCCGCGACGTAATCGAAGTGAGCGGTGGCGCCCCGGATGACGGCGCCCAGCGCGATGACGGCGTCGTAGCGGTTTGATGCTGCCAGGCGTTTTGCCGCGTAGGGCAGCTCGAAGGCTCCAGGTACCTTCACCAGGTGCAGATCGCTGTCCTCCACGCCGTGACGAAGCAGGCAGTCGAGGGCGCCTTCCAGCAGCCGTTTGGCGATCAATTCGTTCACACGACTTATCACAATGGCGAATCGACACCCTTTGGCTTGGTATGTCCCTTCAGTTGTTTTCAACGCTTACCTCCGTGTTAATACAGCAGCGATCAGCCTTCAGCTCTCAGCAATCAGCCGTTAGGGATCAGTATGTAGCAAGAACGCAGGTAAGGCTGATCGCTGATAGCTGACCACTGATTGTGCCTACACCGTTTCGAGCAAGTGACCGAGCTTCGCGAGCTTGGTCTGCAGGTACGCGCGATTCTCGGCGTTCGGATGAATCTCGATGGGAATCCGCTGCACCACATGGAGACCGTACGCCTCGAGCCCGACGATCTTCCGTGGGTTGTTGGTCAGTAGCCGGATATTGCACAATCCAAGATCGGACAAAATCTGGGCGCCGATGCCATACTCTCTCAGATCGGGTTTGAATCCAAGTTTCACATTTGCCTCCACCGTATCAAGGCCGCTATCCTGCAGCTCATAGGCGCGCATCTTATTCGCCAAGCCAATACCTCGGCCTTCCTGTCGGATATACAGAAAGACTCCCTTCCCCTCCTTGGCAATCAGTTCAAGCGACTTCTCCATCTGGGGTCCGCAGTCGCACCGAAGAGAGCCGAAGACGTCGCCGGTGAGGCACTCCGAGTGGACTCGCACGAGCGTCTCATCGACGGCGTTAATCTCGCCCATGACCAAGGCCATATGGTGTTTGTTCTCGATGTGACTGTGATACAGGATCGCAGTGAATCGGCCGTATGGGGTCGGCAGCGTCGTTGTGGCAACTCGGCTGACAAAGCGCTCCCGCTTCAGTCGAAACTCGATCAGGCTTTGGACGGTGATCAACTTTAAGCCGTGCTTCTCAGCGAATCGATACAGCTCCGGGGTTCTGGCCATGGTCCCGTCGTCCTGCATGACCTCACAGATCACACCGGCAGGGCAGAGGCCGGCCAGACGGGCAAGGTCTATAGCGGCTTCAGAATGTCCTGCCCTAGTCAGGACGCCCCCATCGCGCCCGCGTAGCGGAAAGGTGTGTCCCGGGCTGGTGAGATCATCGGCTGTCGCCTCGGGGTCGATAATGGTTTGGATGGTGACCGCCCGGTCGTAGGCCGAGATTCCGGTTGTAACCTTCTGTCTGGCATCGACGGAAATGCAGAAGGCGGTCTCGTGAGGGGAGGTATTATCCGTGACCATGGGCGGGATGCGAAGCTCATCCAATCGTTCGCCCATGACGGGCATACAGATCAATCCTCGCCCCTGCGTCGCCATGAAGTTGATGGCCTCCGGCGTCACCTTTTCGGCGGCCATGGTCAGGTCGCCTTCGTTTTCCCGGTCATCATCATCGACGACGACCACCATCTTACCGTCGCGCAGATCCCGGATCGCCTCTTCGATGGTGTGGAACTGGATCGTGTCTTCCATAGCTATTCCCCCAAAAACCAGTTCAGCTAAACCCCAGCTCCTGGAGCCGCGTTTCGGTAAGAGCCGTCTTGTGCGTCAGAGACCCGAGTCCCTGGAGATAGCGGACGACGTACTTACCAAGAAGGTCGGTCTCCAGATTGACACGCTGCTCGACCTGTTTACTCCCAAGTGTCGTGTGATGGTAGGTGTGCGGAATGATGGCGATTCCGAAGGAGCGGTCACTCAGACTGCCCACTGTCAGGCTGATTCCGTCCACCGCGACGGATCCCTTTTCTACAAACAGAGGCCGAAGCGCCTCAGGGTATGCAATGAAGAACCACCACATCCCCTCGGTCTCCCGAATCTCTCGGATGGTTCCAACCCCGTCGATGTGGCCGCTCACGAAGTGGCCTCCGAGTCGATCCGTTGGTCGGCAGGGCCGTTCTAGGTTCACCGGATTGCCGACCTGCCGTTCTCCCAGAGTCGTGCGCGCCAAGGTCTCCTCGGACAGATCGGCCTCGAACAGTGTGGGCGCTGTCCTGGTGACCGTAAGACAGGTTCCATCGACTGCAATACTGTCCCCTATGGCGAGGGAAGATGTCGTCTGCTGTCCTTTGACGGCAAACTTCACGATACCACCTTCGCGACGTACCCGCTGGACGCGACCTATCTCTTCGATCAGTCCGGTAAACATTCCGTGTGCCTAGCACCTTCCTTCATCTGTCGAGCGGTATCCCTCAATCAGTAGGTCCTCTCCCAGTTGTTCGATGCGTAGCCGGGCCAGTCGTAAGGCTTGGCCGATCTTTTCAATACCCGTTCCGCCGAAAAGACTGGGTGCGGTCTTCCCCCCAACGAGAATCGGTGCGACAAATAGCAGGAACTTGTCGACGATCCCTTCTTCAAGAGCCGACGTGAAGATGCCCTCTCCGCCCTCGATCATCACGCTGGTGATCTCGCGCTCGCCAAGGCGTTTCAGGAGGTGTTCAAGGCTGACCCGTCCGCGGAAGCCGCCCGCTTCAAGTACCGTCAGTCCGTGGCGCTCCAGGGCTCTGATCCGTTTGGCCGGCGCATCAGCGGCTACAGCGACCCAGGTTCGTGAGGCGGCATCGGTCTGAAGGATCTGCGCATTGTCCGGGAACGGACCGAGCCCATCCACGACCACTCGGATTGGGTCGCGCCCGCCTTCCGGAAGCCTGGTTGTGAGTCTGGGATTATCGCGTCGGACCGTACCGATTCCGACGATTACCGCGTCTATCTGATCTCGCAGGGTGTGTACATGCTCGCGCGATCGTTCGCCGGAGACCCATCGAGCGTCTCCGGTCCGAGTGGCAATCTTGCCGTCAAGGCTGACGGCTGCCTTAAGGACCACAAACGGGGTACGGCGTTTGATAAATTTTATAAAGGCTTCGTTGAGGTCCGTTGCGTCTTCGGAACGCAGCCCAAGATCGACGATAATCCCAGCATCGCGTAGCGTCTGTAGGCCCCTGCCGGAAACAAGCGGGTTCGGGTCTATGGTGGGTACGACCACTCGGCGAATACCGGTTTGAATGATCCGATCGGTGCATGGTGGAGTCCGACCGTAATGGCCGCACGGCTCGAGCGTGACATAGATGTCGGCATTGCGCGCCGCTCCACCGGCGTGTTCCAGCGCGACAACCTCCGCGTGCGGCTTGCCAGCCTGTGCATGATAGCCCTCCCCAACGATTCGGCCGTGTTGCACCACGACTGCGCCCACCATCGGATTAGGACTAGTGCGGCCGCGCCCCTTGGTCGCAAGAACCAGGGCGTGTCGCATGAAGCGTTCATCATCAGGCGTGAACATCCGACCTCATGACAGGAAAGCGAACTTTCTGAGGAAATACATTGAGTTAACGTAGCACCGGATGGCAAAGGGTGTCAAGCCGAAAACAGGAAATCCCTCAGCGTCCCCCTTTTATAAAGGGGGCGGGAGGGTTGAGGAGATACGGGGGATGTGCCGGTGTCATCAGGTTGGGTTGTGAAATCGCGCTAGGATCGTGCGAACAGGGCGTCTGTGAAGGTCTCCGGTACGAAGGGTTCCAGGTCGTCAACCCCTTCTCCCAAGCCGACAAAGGTAATCGGGAGTTTCAACTGATCGGCGATCGCGACGACGACGCCCCCTTTAGCGGTGCCGTCCAGCTTGGTCAGGATCAGGCCCGTCAGTCCTACAGCTTCATGAAAATGCCTTGCCTGGACCAGGGCGTTCAGTCCGGAGGTGGCGTCGAGCACCATGATCCGTTCGTGAGGCGCGTCCGGTATCTGCCGTGAGATCACTCGCTGAATCTTCTTCAACTCCTCCATCAGATTCCGTTTGGTGTGCAGGCGGCCGGCCGTATCGATGAGCAGGTGGCTTGCGCCGCGTGAACAGGCGGCTTGCACGGCATCGAACACTACGGCGGAGGGATCGGCGCCGGCCTGGTGGCACACAACATCGGCCCCTACGCGTCGTCCCCACAGCCCCAACTGTTCGATGGCCGCCGCTCGAAAGGTGTCGGCCCCAGCCAACACGACACGTCCGCCTTCAGTAATGAGGCGACTTGCCAGCTTCCCGATGGTCGTTGTCTTTCCGGAACCGTTGATTCCAAGAAAGAGCAAGACCTGCGGTCGAGTCGGATGGTCCATCGTTGAAGGGGGCGGGGCGACCCCGCTCAGAATATCAAGGATGCCGCGCTTGAGGGCGGCCTCCACCTGATCCAGGTTGCTGAGGTCACGGCGGCTGAGGCGTTGATGGAGGGGCGTCATCAGTTGTTGCGCCAGCGCGGGGCCGAAATCGGCCGCGATCAGGGCTTCTTCCAGCGCTTCCAGATCAGCGGCACTGGGGGCATTGGCGCCGAATAGCCGCCCAATCTGCCCTGCCAACCCCTGACGGGTGCGAGCGAGGCCGGCTACGAATCGCCCGAAAAGACCTTGACGGGGAGTGTCGTTGGTGAACATACGGAGCTTCCTGTCCGCCTCTTGTCAGGCGGCGCGGTTCATGTGGAGGGAGAGGAGCTTCGAGACGCCGTGTTCCTCCATGGTGACGCCGTACAGGAGGTCGGCGGCTGACATCGTCCGCTTGTTGTGAGTGATGAGGAGGAATTGGGCGCTGGCGGCCATCTCCTTCAAAAGCGAGGCGAACCGTTCGGCGTTCGCGTCGTCGAGTGGGGCATCGACTTCATCCAGCAGGCAGAAAGGGCTTGGGCGGGTATGGAACAGCGCCAGCAAGAGCGCCAGCGCTGCCAGCGCCTTTTCGCCTCCTGACAGCAGATTGAGGGCAGCGCGCTTCCCGGGGATCCGAACCGCCATCTCCACCCCGGGTTCGTCCTCTCCGTCCTCGAGTTGGGTCAAGCTGAGAGACGCCTGGCCTCCAGGGATGAGACAACTCCAGAGTCGGTCCAGATGACCGGCGACAGTCTGAAGCGTATCGTTAAAGCGTTGCTGAATGGTATCGTTGATCTCCGAGATGGCCGTGCGGAGCGACTGCACAGATGATGAGAGATCTTCAGTCTGAGTCGAGAGAAATTGGTGACGTTCCGCCAGCTCCTGGTATTCCTCCAGGGCGGCCATGTTGACCGCGCCTAGTTCTGCAATTCTGGTGGTGAGATCCGCGAGTTCATCGTTGGCCGCGTCGATTCCAAGGCCGCTGCCGGTCAGTCGCAGGACAATGGCCTCCAGTTCCGGAGGCGCCTCTTCCCTCAGTGCCTCCTCCAGGAAAGAGATCGTATTACGTAGTTCCGCGAGCCGGATCGCTGTGTCGTTCGAGGCCTGCTGCTTGTCGGTCAGCGACTGTTTCAGCATGCGCAGGCGTTCGTCGATCGACTGACGCCTCACGCTCAGCTCCTGGCGTGCCTCGTCCTGTACGACGACGAGCCGCTGTGCCGATTGCTCTTCCTCCACCAGCGACGTCAGCCGCTCCTGAAGCTGCGCAACGGTAGTCTCCATCTTTGTCTCGCGAAGCTGTTGCGCGGCAAGCTCGGTGTCGAGCGACTCCAGTTCGCGCTTTACCTGACCAAGCTCCTCAACCGTCATGACAAGACTGCGAGCCAGGATCTCCCGCTGACCTTGCAGCGCAGTGATCTGGACGCGGTATTCCCCCACCTCCCGGATGAGGCCGTCCCGTTCCTGCTGCCTGGCGGCCGCGTCGGTCTCATGCTTTACGGCCTCGAGTTGCATCACCCGATCCTGGCCCTCAAGTTCTACGAGAGTGTACTCGATCGTACCGATCTCCTCGGCGAGTACGCGAAGGTCCTCCTCATGGCTCCTGGCCTCATAGGTCAGTACCTCGACCTGCTGCAGAAAGCGTCGCCGTTCTGCGCCCGTATGGGCAAATGCTGTCTCCGCCTTGAGCCGCTCGATCTCCAGCTCGTGGAGACGCTGATTCAGCAACTCCAACGATTCCATGAAATGGGCCGAGCGGCGACAGGACGCCTCCCATGAGGCTTCGACCGTCTGGAGGGTGTCATGCAGCTCCCTGACGCGATCACGGAGTCTGGCAATTTCCCGCCGTCTCGGAAGAATTCCGGAACCTCCTCCAGGACCGCCCGCGATGATTCCCCTGCTGGTGACGAGTTCGCCGGTGAGTGTGGCTATCGCAAACGGGGAGGGGAGAACGTTGCTGAGTGCGAGCGCATCCGACAGCTCACCGACGACGATCCCATCGGCGAGAAGCGCGTCCACAAGCGGTCGATCGCCGTCAGCGCAGCGGATCAGATCCAGCGCAAGCCCCTCAACCGACGGGGTAGAGGGTGTAGAGGATTGGGTATAGCGGCTGAGGATCTCGCGATGTCGAGTGGTCGGCGTCTCGTTCTGACCGCTGACCGCTGATTGCTGATTGCTGAGAGCTTCCGGATGAAGGAGAAAGGTTGCGCGACCCTGTCCCCGTTCGATAAGCAGTCGAATGGCCTCTTGAACATCTTCCGCCCGCTGCATCACCAGCCCTTGCAAGGCATCGCCGAGCAACGCCTCGATGGCGCGTTCGTAGCGAGCGGGCACCTCAAGCAGATCGGCCAGCGAGCCCTTCAGCCCTTCGACTCTCCGCTCGCCCTGGGCCTTTTGCTTCAGAAGGTAGCGGTGACCGTCGGCGTAGCCTTCGAAACTCTGACTGAGCTCGATGAGCGATGCCAGACGACTGCTGAGTTTCGCCGATTCATCGCGGAGCCCTTCCAGTTGCGCCTTGTTGGTCTCCCGCGCAGTCTCCTCGTCCGCCGTCTGTCGTGTGAGCGCTTCACGCTCGGTGTGTAGCGCATCCAGTCGTTCGATCACCTGTGCAAGAACCGCTCCCTGCGCCTCTTCCAAGGGGACGAGGTCGAGGTCCTGCTGCTCAAGCCGCGCCTTGCGTTCGATGGCCAGATCACGCTGGGTCGTATAGAGGCGCGCTCGCTCCCGGAGGCTGATCAGGTGGTTGCGACGGTCGGCCAAGGTGACCGCGTCCTGGGCGAGACGCCGTCGCGTAGCCTCCAGCGCTCGCGCCGCCGCCGCGATCGTTTCTTCGAGCGCTTGCAGTTCCGAAGACTTGAGATCGAGTTGCGCGCGACCGGTAAGAAGCTCGGCGTCCAGGGCCTGTTTCTGCTCTGTTGCTTCGGCCTCCTGCCGGGCCAGGACGCTTCGTCGGCCCTGCAGGTGCGCGGAGCGGTCACGCCGCTCCTGTTTCCGAAGCGTTGATTCATTCAGCATCTGTCGCAGGTGGTTGAGTTCGGCCTCATCGCGAGACAGGCAACTCCTCAGTTCGTGCAGTCGCTCGACCGCAGCGGCTCTCTCCTGTTCCTGCTCAAGCTCCCGAATCCGTATGGCCTCCTGCTCGGCCTCCACGGTAGCGACTGCAGTCTGCGCTGAGTCTACCTCATACTGAGCGGTCAGGGCCGCATCCTGGAGCAGCGTGAGTTGTTGCTGTAACTGCTGCAACTCCGAAAACTTGACAAAGCCCTTCAACTCGCGCGCGCGGTCCTGGTAGGCGCGGTAGCGTTCCGCCTTGCTCGCTTGTCGCTTGAGGGAGTTCTTTTGCCGCTCCACCTCTCGGATGATATCGCTCACCCGGAGCAGGTTCTGTTCCGCCGCTTCCAGCTTGGCGAGCGCGGACCTCTTTCGGACCTTGTAGGTCATGATGCCGGCAGCCTCCTCGATGAGGAGCCGACGTTCAGCCGGTTTCGCACTGACGATGCTGCCGATGCTGCCCTGTTCGATCAGCGCATACGGCTCGCCCCCCAGTCCGGTGTCCAGGAAGAGATCGGTGATATCGCGCAGGCGACACGGAACGTGATTGAGAAGGTACTCGCTCTCGCCGGAGCGGTACAATCGGCGGGTGACCGTCACCTCGTGAAAGTCCGTTGGAATATTGCCATAGTTGTCAGTGAAGATCAGAGAGACCTCCGCCATGCCAAGCGGCTTCCGAACACTATTCCCGGCGAAGATCAGATCGTCCATTCGATCTCCGCGCAACAGCTTTGCGCTCTGCTCGCCGAGGGCCCAACGGATCGCGTCGGAGAGGTTACTCTTGCCGCAGCCGTTCGGACCGACAATGGCAGTCACGCCGGGTTCGAAGGTCACCTCGACCTTCTCAGCGAACGATTTAAAGCCGAACGCAGTTAATCGCAGAAGCCGCATCGCCTGCTACCGCCAGTCTGCATCAAGTGTAGTGCGTCCAACGTTTCTTCACGCATTCCGTTCGCCCTGAGCCTGTCGAAGGGTGAAGTATTGCAATAGGCTCCGTTCATGGGTTCGACAAGCTCACCACGAACGGATTGTAGGGGTATGCGTGGGATACGACACCAGCAAACTCCCTTGATCCACGCTGCCCCTCTTCAATCCGACGCTAAAGGAGACAGATTGGTGACACCCTACCAGATCCAGTATATTGCTGTCAAGGAGAATACAAGACTCAGTAGCGTATTTCGTTATTGCTACTAGATATTGTAGCTGAAGGCTCCCGTAGCGAGCTGAGGGCGTCTTGCGCAGCCGCACGCTCAGCTTCTTGCCGGTTTCGTCCTTTTCCCTTGGCGATCGATGACCGTCCGACTACCACCTCGACCTCGAACGTCGGGGCGTGAGGAGCGCCCGACCGGCGGATGAGGCGATAACGGGGGGTCGCGTGAAGGAACGCCTGAGCGAGGTGTTGCAAAGCAGTTTTTGGATCGAGTGTCACGTGTTCCTCTTCAAGGGTGTTCACGCAGGCCTCACGCGCCAGATCGCGGATCGCTTCGACGCCACCGTCGAGATAGATTGCGCCGATCACAGCCTCGAAACTACTTGAGAGGACTCTGATCTTGTGCCTTCCGCCCGTTAACTCTTCTCCCTTGCTCAGTACGAGCAACGGCGCAAGGCCGTGGAG
>DATMXF010000147.1:0-10646 GCA_035561835.1 Patescibacteria group bacterium | reverse complement strand
AGGTGACGCTGGTGGCGGCCATTATCCTGGGCGCCGGGGCGATGCTGGACAAGGACTTCGTCGAGTCGTTCGGCGGGGCTGCCGGCGCCTCCAAGGTCGTCCTGGCCATGATCATCTACCCCCTCTTGATCCGCGCCGTGGGTGTTTTCGGCTCAATCCTCGGTACCTGGTGCGTTCGGGGCAAGGATGATCCCGGCATGAACCCGATGAAGCCGATCAACTTCGGCTTCTGGGTCGCTGCGCTCAGCTCGATTGTCGGCTTTTGGATTGTGAGCTACTTTTACCTTGGCGACATCGTGAGCCCGAAGTATGGCGCCCTCTGGTGGCGCGTCTTCCTGGCCAATGTCATGGGGATTGCTCTGGCGTTGCTGATTCAGTGGCTGACGGAGTATTTTACCGCAACCGACAAGAAGCCGGTGACCGAGATTGCCTATGCCAGCCGAACCGGACCGGCGACGCTGATCCTTTCCGGGGTTGCCGCAGGTCTCGAGTCGAGCGTCTGGGCCACCCTGGCGATTGCCGCGACCATCTTTGGCTCCTACAGCATCTTCGGCGGGAGCTTTTCGTTGTCGGCGTATGGGATCGCCCTGGCCGGCCTTGGCTTGCTGGCGACCACCGGCTTCGTGCTGGCCGAAGATACCTTTGGTCCCATCTCCGATAACGCCAACGGTATCTTCGAGATGTCTGGGGCGTTGAAGAACAACCCGAGAACCCCGTCGGGGATTGAGGCTCATCGGATTGTCGCCAAGCTCGACGCGGTCGGCAATACGACCAAGGCCCTGACAAAAGGGCTGGCCATCGCTACCGCGGTTATCGCGGCCGTCTCCCTCTTCCGTTCCTTCATCGACGAGGCGCATCTCTTCGAGCAGGGGATCCAGGTGAACCTGCCGGAGGTCTTCATCGGCTTCCTGATCGGGGGGGCGGTCCCGTTCCTGTTCTGCTCCTTTGCGATCCAGGCGGTAAGCCGGGCGGCCTTCCTCCTGGTTGAGGAGGTGAGGCGACAGTTCCGGGAGAAGCCGGGGATCATGGAGTTCAAGGAGAAGCCGGACTATGGCCGGTGTGTGGAGATCGTGACCGCCGCGGCACAGAAGGAGCTGCTCGGACCAGGCGTCCTTTCGATCGTCAGCCCGATCCTGGTCGCCTTCGCGTTCGGCGCGCCCGCGCTCGGCGGCTTCCTTGCCGGCGCGATTCTGACCGGTCAGCTCATGGCGGTGTTCCTGTCGAATACCGGTGGCGCCTGGGACAATGCCAAGAAGAAGATCGAAGAGGGGCTGTTCGGCGGCAAAGGGACCGAGTGCCACAAGGCGGCGGTCATCGGCGACACGGTCGGCGACCCGTTCAAGGACACCGCCGGGCCGGCCATCAACCCGATGATCAAGGTCATGAATCTGGTCGCGATCCTGATCGCACCCTTGGCCATCCGCGAAATCGGGTGGGGCACTCGGGCCATGATCGTTCTGGCCTGTGTGACCGTCCTGGGGCTGTCGGTGCTCTTCAGCAAACGAGGCTCGATTGTGGAGGAGGAGCCGGTGGCTGCAACGGAGGCGGAGGCCAGCCGCGCCCACTAGGCCGCAGAACTGATACCTCCTGTGCGGCAGGTGTGGGTGCGTTCCTGCCTGCGGACAAGCTACGGTAGTGCGTCAGAAGTCTCTGTCTTTTGATTGTCATTCCGAGCTTGATAAGCTTGCGCCGTGCTTGATATGGGAATCCAGTTTTTCTGAGCTGGAGTTCCAAGGCCCCATCCAAGCTCGCCCGGTCCGTGCCCGCCCGTCCGTTTGAGGCGATTGTCGCCAACATCCGTTCCTTGCTATTCGGGGTGTCGTTCGTCTGGAGGAGTCCGTCCTCCGGACGGTTCCTCATACCCTTAGGGTGATTTGCAGGCCTGAGAAGGCACAACGGGAGTCCTGGAGAAGAGGCACCCTCTCTGAGCTATGCTGACGCAAACCCCTCGCAAGGGGCAGCAATGAGTCCGCAACCACATCAAGGTCTATTTGTGAGGGGATATTGTTGACAACTATGTGAATCAAAGCGAGAATCAGATGGACGTGGTGGCGCTGTATCTGCATACTCTGCCGGTCAGCGTGCTCAATAGTTCGTCGCCTTTTCGGTATGGTATGCTGTAGACAATGTCGTTGTGAGTTGGTAAAAATCATCGGGAGGGTTACTCATGGGCTTCCTATCCGGTCTGTTTTCAAGCCAGTCAGATTACGAACGCCGGCTTGAGGACACTCATGCTCAGATGTTTCAGTCGATGATGGGAATATCGGCCAGTGAGGCGCGACGTACCGCTCGAGACATGATCCGTGACGCGAAAGAGGAGTTGAAGCGATCAAGAGCGGCTGACACGCCTCAAGATTACGGCGATCAGTTGCTTCAACGAGAATCGACAGATCCATCCGTGAAAGAACAGTTTGCCAAGAAGAGACAAGAAGGTGTGACCGATTCAGACATACGGCGGTGGTGGAATCTCCCCGCCATTGAGCGAGTGCTGATAGAAAAGGTTGACGGACTCCAGCGGTACGCCATTTGTTTGAAAGGGTCTGGAGAGGGTCAAACACCAGAGCAAGCGGCTGCAGCGCTAAGGAAGCATCACCCGATGTACGGCGATCCGGCTGATACGTCTCAGGCTTCAGGTGATGATAGACCGTTGCCGTACGAGTTAAAGGATCGAGTGGATGCCTACATCCAGAAACGATTCCAAAACGATCCGCTCACCTACAAAAAGGATATTGCGCACTCGTCCACCTTCAACGCGCTAATCCGTAAAGGCATACGAAGCGGCCAGATATGAAGGGTGCAGGGGTTACAATGGCAGCTTACGTGATTCTGGATATTAAGGTAACCGATCCGGTTGGCTTTGAGCAGTACAAGCAACTGGCGCCATCAGCCCTTACCGCGTATGGCGGAAGATGTGTGGCGCGCGGGGGTCGAACCGAAACACTGGAAGGCGATTGGGTTCCCAACCGTCTGGTGATCTTGGAGTTTCCGGATATCGCACGCGCGAAGCAGTGGCTGGAGTCTCCGGAGTATCGTGAGGCCCGAGGTCTGCGCCGGCAGAGCGCAACAACCAACATGGTTGTGATCGAGGGGTAGCGTAACCATCCGACCACAGTTCTTCAATCGAAGCCATACCTGGCCTGACGTGGATCCCGTCAATCGAGGGGTAGGCCTGTCGTATCCCCTAAAGAACTCCAGCGGCGCCACCTTTCTGAGCGATTTACCGCACCTCCTGGAAGGCCCTCCCTTGAGACAATTGAGATGTGGAATCACAGGTGGAAATACGGTTGACAATGGGTCCTATTCATATTACAAGGACGAGACGGAGACCGTATGAAAACCAGGCCTCTCCTTTTCTCCACGTTGCGACATTGTCCGGTGATGGATGCCGCAGGTCGGCTGGTGGGTCACCTCAAAGACCTGATTCTCTTGCCACTGGGGATTCTCCCCCCGGTGACGAAGCTCGTCGTCCTGACATCAGAAAAGGAAGAGCTGATCCTGCCGTGGGAGACCGTGGCGCGTATAGAGCGGGATCCGGCGGCGATTCACCTGTCTTCCGAGGGTGAGGTGCTTCAGCCCGTCCCGTTGCGGCCTGAGGAGATGGAGTTGGCGCAAAGCCTCCTGGACCGGAAGGTAGTAGACACTAAGTACCACAAGGTGATCCGGGTCAATGACCTTGAGTTCCAGGAGACGCAAGGACGGCTGCAACTGGTCGCGGTGGAGGGCGGCCTTCGCAGCCTCTTGCGACACCTCGTATCCGATGCTCGCGTTGAACAGCTTGAGCGTCTGTTTAATGTGCGGTTAGAGCGCGAGACGGTCGCCTGGGAGGTGGTCGAACCGGTCGAGACAGAGCTTACGAAGGCCAAACACCGCGCGGCGTATGCCAAATTGGCGAAGCTTCATCCTGCCGATATCGCCGACATTATCGAGGAGCTGAGCCCGAGTGAACGTGCGACCGTGCTGGCGTCCTTGGACGACGAGACGGCTGCCGAGGCACTGACCGAGACGGAGCCGGAGGTCCAGAGCTCGATGGTCCAGATGATGGAAAGCGAGCAGGCTGCCGACATCCTGGAGCGCATGGAGCCGGATGAGGCGGCGGACATCCTGAGCGATCTCCCGGAAGCGAAGGCGCAGGAGCTCCTGGAGACGATGGAGGAAGAGGAGGCCCAGGAGGTCGTCGAGTTGCTGACGCATGAGGAAGACACGGCCGGCGGGCTCATGACCACCGAGGTGTTTACTCTGCCACCTGACCTCACTATGGTTGACGCGATCGGTCGGCTCCGCTCTGCTGAGGTGGCTGAGGCTGAGACAATCTATTACATCTACGTCACCGACGACCTGGATCGATTGCTTGGGGTGCTTAGCCTTCGGGATCTGATTCTGGCCGATCCAGGCCAGCGTCTTGACGACATCATGGTGCGGCAGGTCATCAGTGTTCGGCCGGAGACCGACCTACGCGCGGTCGCTGAGACCTTTAGCAAGTACAACCTGATGGCCGTGCCGGTAGTAGATGAGGGGGGGGAGCTGCGAGGGATCATCACCGTCGATGACGTCCTGAACCTGCTCCTCCCGATGATATGGAAACAGCGGGCAGCGAAAAAGTACATCTAGCCGTTTCACCACCCAGGACACTCAATGCGGCTTTCGCGGATCAAGAAGCGGCGGATCCTCCGATTCTTTGCCATCATGGGCCCGGGGATCATCACCGCCAGCGTCGATCAGGACGCCGGGGGGATTACGACCTACTCCCTTGCCGGCGCCCAGTTCGGCTATGGTCTGCTCTGGTCGCTCCTCTTCATCGCTGTTGCGCTGGCCATCGTTCAGGAGATGGGCTCGAGGATGGGGGTCGTAACCGGCAAGGGGCTGGCCGAGTTGATCCGCGAGCGGTTTGGGGTCCGGATGACGTTTGGCGTGATGGGGGTCCTGGTGCTGGCGAATCTGGCCAATACGGTCTCCGAATTCGCGGGCGTGGCGGCGAGCATGGAGATCTTCGGCTGGAGTCGCTATGCGACGGTACCGCTCGCTGCGCTCCTGGTTGGCTGGCTGGTGGTGAAAGGGACGTATCGCCTCGTGGAGCGGATCTTCCTCGGCGCCAGCCTCTTCTATGCCGTCTATCTGATATCGGCCTTTCTCGTCGGTCCCAATTGGCCCTCCGTCCTGCGCCAGACGGTCAGGCCCACCTTCCATATCGAGCGCGACTACCTCACGATGATTATCACCCTCGTGGGAACCACGATCGCGCCCTGGATGCAGTTTTACATCCAGGCGTCGATCGTCGATAAGGGCGTTCGACGCCAGGCGTACGGCTACGTCAAGCTCGATGTCTGGATCGGTAGTCTCGTCGCGTCGGCCGTGGCGTTCTTTATCATCGTAGCATGCGGAGCCACTCTCAACACGCACGGGGTTCGGATCGAGACGGCCGAACAGGCCGCCATGGCGATCGAACCGTTCGCGGGTCAGTACGCCACGCTCCTCTTTGCGCTGGGTCTGTTGAACGCTTCCATCTTTTCCGCAGCTATCGTCCCCCTCTCCACGGCCTATGCGGTCTGCGAGGGGCTGGGCTGGGACACGGGCATCAATCGAACCTTTCGCGAGGCGCCCGGGTTCTTCAGCATCTACCTCAGCATGGTGGGGGCCGGCGCGCTGCTGATCCTCTGGCCCAAGGCGCCGCTCATCACCATCATGTATCTCTCTCAGACTTTGAACGGCATCCTACTCCCGGCTGTTCTGGTCTTCATGCTCCTGCTGATTAACGACCGGAAGATCATGGGCGCGTGGGTGAACTCACCGGCCTACAACCTGATCGCGTGGGGAACCGCCTTCCTGATGGTGGTCCTCACGCTCTTGCTGCTGGTAACCTCGATTATTTGATTCGATGGGGCGAGGGCTTTTGCTTGACAGGTTTCTGCTTGCAAGGGTAAAAAGGGCGAGGTGGAGTAGGAATGGGGCTGAAGCAGCGATATACGTCAGCGATCAAGGCGTGGCCGGTAGAGGAGCGTCCGCGGGAGCGGCTGCTACAGCATGGGCCGGGCGCGCTCACGACGGCGGAACTGCTCGCGATCCTACTGCGCACCGGGACCGGCGGCCAGAGTGCTGTGGAACTGGCCAGAAGCCTGTTAGAAAAAGCTGGAGGACTGCGCGAGTTGGATCGCAAGAGCGTAGAAGAGCTGCAAGAGGCCAAGGGGCTGGGTCTGGCGAAGATCGCCCAGCTTAAGGCCGGCTTGGAGTTAGGCCGCCGACTGATGGCCGAAGAGAAAAAGGTCCTGGGAGCCGTGACCTCGTCGAAAGAGGTCTATGAGTGGCTGCGACCGCAGATGCAGGGCCTGGTCAAAGAGGTCTTCAAGGTGCTCCTCCTCAACGGCAACAACGAGGTTGTGGAGAGCGTCACCGCTTCGGAGGGGTCACTCAACGAAAGCCCGGTTTATCTCCGGGATCTAGTGAACCTCGCGAACCGGTACCGAGCCGTCGCCTTGATCGTGGCTCATAACCATCCATCGGGTAATCCTCGCCCGAGTTCGACGGACAGATCGCTGACTGAGGAGCTGGTTGTCATGGGGCGGCTACTCAAGATCGGCGTCCTGGATCATGTGATTATCGGTGATGGACGCTATTACAGCTTTGCCGACGAAGGGCTGATTGAACGATATGGAGCAGCCTTTGACGGGCGGCGGACGCAGTGAAGGCAGAGCAGAGGAGGGGGTCGAGAGTGTGGGTGACAGAGTCCTATCGAGGGTAGTGAGCGTTTCGGGATTAGTGGGGCTGCTACTGCTGTCAGGGTGTCAGTTCCTCCCGCCTGAACTCAGAACGCTGAAGTCACCGATCAGGTTAACTCCGTTCAAGCACGAGGTGACGGTTCAGCCGGTCCGCGGGATGGGTGCTGCGCCGTTCAAGATTGATCGGGCGAAGGCCGAATCAGCCGAGGTACAACTCACGTTCTCCAATCCTACCACCTCTGCTATTCGGGTGGTATGGGCAGAGGGGACCTTCATTACGGCAGAGAGTATCCCGCATGCAATTGGGGTGAAGACCGATCGAGACGGGTCGTCAACAGAGCCCACAATCATTGAGGTCAACAGCACGATTCGGATAACGGTTATCGCGATCACGAAAGACGGTAAGCCGATAGCATCAGGAAGCAAGTCGATCGAAGCGCCCTATCGGGTCGGGCTCAAGCTTACCGCTGAGCATGGGCTCACGCGATGGAAGGGCACAGTGTGGGTCTTTGTCTTGTGAGTCTTCCTCGCAACGAGGAGATATCTTCAGAGTGGGAAGGAGCGACGTAATGCCGGTAACGAGGAGAGAGGTAAGGCGTCAGACACAAGGTGTGAGGCTTGTAGAGCGCCACGTGTTCGGATACAGGGTGTTGATAGCGGGCGCTGTTCTGACGGGCAGTCTTCTATTATTCTCGATCGTGAATGGGTGGAGCGATCAACCCCCGCAGGAGGGTGGACATCACCATCATCCGGCGGTCACACCCCCGCAGAAGATCGTGCAACAGAAAGATCCGGCGCAACAACAGCCTCGTCTCGTAACTCCCCCACGGTGGCGATTCGCCATACCGGCCGGAGATCATCACGCCGGACGGCAGGTCTTTATCGACTTTGAATGCTTCAAATGCCATGAAGTGTTTGGTGAGGACTTTCCCGCACCCAAAGCCGAGCAGGGCGATGTGGGGTCTGCCCTCTCGGGGATGGGGGCGATGCACCCCGCTGAGTATTTCGTCGAGACGATCATCGATCCGAATGCCTCGGTAGCCTGGCGGATCACACACCACAAGGCCGAACATAAAGGGTATCTCGGCCCTGACGGCAAAACGAAAATGCCCAGCTACAACGACTCGATGAACATCCAGCAACTCATTGACCTCGTGGCCTATCTGAAGAGCTTGACCGAGGGCGGGCATCAGCATTGATTGATAAGAGGTTCAACGTTCAAGGTTCAACGTTCAACGTTCAAGGGTGCAGTGCGACGTGCTAAAAACAAAATCGCTCCAGGGACGCTGCTCTGAACCCCGCACCGCCCACCGCGCACCTCGCACGGATCTGTACCAGCAACAGCGGGGCTTCTTTGCGCGAGTCTACGAGTCCGGCAGTCCGACACCATGGCCTTCCACTGAACCGACGCCGGCTGTCGGCCGATTGGCGCATCTGCTGAAACGCCATAAGGTCGGTGGTCGGGTACTCGACCTGGGTTGTGGTGAGGGACGACATACGCTGCTCTTTGCCAAGGCTGGGCTCTTTACTGTCGGCCTTGACTATCTGACGGCGCCTCTCAAGACTGTCGCGCAACGGGCACGAGCGAAGCGCCTGACTCCACGGATCAGGCTTCTGCTGGGCGATGCGCTGATGCCGCCTTTGAAGCCGGGTAGTTTTGACGCGCTCGTGGACAGCGGGGTATTCCATCACCTCAAGAAGGCCGACTGGCCGATCTATTTCGATCGTGTACTATGCCTTGTGAAGCCGGGTGGCTACTTTCACCTGACGGTTTTCAGCACCAGGTTCAAACACTACCCCGGCGAGCAGCGGACACGCAACTGGTGCGTCCATCGTAACCACTATGACCGTTTCTTCGTCAAGCGTGACTTCGCCAGGATCTTTCATCGGTGGTGCGAGATCGTGGCGATCGAGGAGGAGCGCGACGGCCTGAACGGCTTCTTTCATGTCCTCATGCGAACGCACCCAGCCACGGTGCGACGCACCGACCATAGCTATTCGTGTTGATATCCCGTCCTGGCTTGGGCCTCATGGTATTCGTTGGTTGCCTTGTGATGCCTCGAATCCCGCACCCCGCACTTCGCGCCTCAGTTGTGACTGATGTGTTCGCCGCCCTCGCCTCGCCGACGGAGACGGAGGCAGCGCGTGAAGACAGGGTGGTCGTTCAGGACCCTGAGGTCCGTGAGATTATCGCGCAGCCGACGCTGCGCCGGCGGATTTCGCCGATTCGGTTCGCCGGCGATCGCCGTACCTACGAGTTCCTGGTGACGCACCCGCCACTGGCGACGCAAGTGGCGAGGCGTCTGCATCCGCTCCTCGAGCGCTATACCGTTGCGCAGGTCGGGGAAGGCGTCTACACGATCGAAGACCGTGGCGCCCTACGAGGCGACGCGAGGCTCATCGCTGCAACCAGCGATCAACGTGTCTATCGATTTCAGGGAGAGTTCCGATCGCTTGCGCACTTGATCCGCTTTACCGGTCGAATGGTGCTAATCCTGCGCTATCGCGAAGTACGAGAAGGAGGCCGGACATTCATGGATAGCGACCAGGACTTTTACCTCCGAATCGATCATCCGTTTTTCCACCTCATGACGAAGCTCTTGGCGCCGCTAATCACATCAATCATCGATCGACGAATGCATATGATTATCGAGGCGACGAGCAAGCTCTTCGATCAGGTACAGAGTGATCCAAAAGGGCTCTATCAACAGATGGCTACGTGGCCGGAGGTACAACCCACAGACCTGGAGGCCTTTCGGCAGGCCTTCCTCAGCAAGGAGGCGGTGGCGCGATGACCCTGCAGGAGGCGATCGGTCAGCTTTTCATTCTCGGCTTTGAAGGGAGTCAGCCGTCGAACGCTCTTGAGGCTTTTGTTCGAGATCTTACCCCTGGCGGCTTGATTCTATTTGGGCGCAATCTTGGCAGTCCGGAAGAGATCGCGACGCTCACGAACGCACTCCAGGAGGCCTCGCCAACGCCGCTGTTCTTCGCGATTGACCAGGAGGGTGGGAAGGTGGCACGTCTACAGGCCCCCTTCACGCGGTGGCCATCCGCCGAAGCGGTTGGGGTGGTCGGCTCTACGGAGCTGACTACCGCCATAGCCGCATCGATGGGCAGGGAGCTGATGGCGGTCGGGGTGAACATGAACATGGCGCCGGTGCTCGATGTCCTGACGAATCCCGCAAACCCGGTCATGGCGGGCCGAAGCTATGGTTCAGACCCGCACATGGTGGCCCGGCATGGGATCGCTTTTTTTAGAGGGTTGACGGCGCAGGGAGTGATAGCGGTCGGCAAGCACTTCCCAGGACACGGCGATACGACGGTTGACTCGCACGTGGCGCTGCCGATCGTACCGCACGACCTGGACAGGCTCTCAGCGGCGGAGCTTGTCCCATTCGCCGCCGCAATCAGCGCGGGCATTCCGGCGCTCATGACGGCTCATCTCCTCATCCCTGTTCTGGACCAGGAACTGCCGGCTACCTTATCGCGACGAATCCTGACCGATCTGCTGCGAGAGCGGATGGGCTTTCACGGTCTGGTGATCAGTGACGATCTCTTGATGCAGGGGATCGCCGACAACACTTCTCCCGGTGAAGCGGCCGTTCGGTTCCTCGAGGCCGGGGGCGATCTCATGCTGATTTGCCATGACCAGGTGGCGCAGCGGCAGGCGCTCCGCGCCGTAGTTGAGGCTGTAGAGACTGGGCGACTGTCGGAGGCGAGGATACGGGTGTCGTGTGATCGAATCGCCAGGGTGAAGGCACAGTACCTGCACCGTACGCCGACAGCGTCCGCCGAGGAGATTCGCGCCGTTGTGGGCTGTGAGGCCCATCGACGGCTGATCGAGCGTCTGATGTAGCGTTAGCCATGAAGCGTCGGCGCCGGTCAGTTGTCTTACTCACCGTACTGGTGCTTACCGCATGTAGGACAGGCGGCGGT
>DATMXF010000146.1:0-11584 GCA_035561835.1 Patescibacteria group bacterium | reverse complement strand
GAGGGCAGGGGCCCGACCGGTCGGGTTGTGCGGCGGGCGATCCTGCGGGTGGATGGCGGGGCGGACAGCGCGCCGCAGTTTGGGATGTTTTTCAGCGCGGCCGGCATCGTCGAAGTCACCCGCGCTCGATGGGCGACCCGTCGGCAGGCCAGATCGACACCGATGCGCGGCGCCCTGGGGACGGCTGTTACGGTCGGCCGGTATCTGCTGGGTCTTGCACTTGGACGTCGAGTTGTCGAACCGACTCCGATCACAGTTCGCTTAGACGGCCGGTCATACAGTGTGAGCAACTACCTCGCGCTGTTCATCACGACCTTGGAACGGTTAAACCCTGGGATACGACCATACTGGGGCGAGGGGCGTGGTCCACTCAGGTATACGGCGGTAGCCTATCAACCGCGGAACCTGCTTCTGGCTGCGCCTTCACTTATCCGTGGCAGACCCAGCCGATACCTGACGCCAGAGTCCGGGTATACGAGCGGGAACATCCATGAGGCCGTGTTGCAACTCCAGACGGAATGTGCGCTCGACGGAGAACTACTCGGGAGTGCGCCACCGCGCCGACTCGCGGTGACCTGCGGAGGGGAGGTTGACTTTGTACGATTATGAAAAAAAGGCATCGGCTGGCGCTCAGCAAGAGACGCCGGATTTTTCCCGCCGGGAGATTAAGAAGCTCGTTCACGATCTGTTCACACCAAAGCCGCTGCTCTATTGGGCCGATTTCCTGATCACGGTGTCTATCGGGTACGGTTTTGCCGTGATCTATCTGATGGCACCGGCCTTCTCGCTGGTTCAGATGACCGCAGGCGTGGTATCAGGATTGGCGTTATTCAGAGTCGGTATCTTCATTCATGAACTTGTTCACAGAGAAGAGTCCTCCATGGTAGGGTTTCATATCGTCTGGAATCTTCTGTTTGGGGTACCTTTTCTCCTCCATTCACTTCTGTATCGCAGTCACCTTGACCATCATCATCCTCGTAAGTTCGGCACCCCCGCTGAGGGCGAGTATCTCCCCCTGGGCTCGTCGCCAATCCGAGAGACAGTGCTGTACCTTGCGCAGATTCCGGTCGTGCCGCTCCTGGCCGCGTTCCGTTTTCTGGTTTTGGTGCCGCTGTCGTTTCTCTACCCCCCTTCTCGGCGGTGGGTCCTGGAATCCTGGTCCTCGTATACCATCAACCCATACTATCGGCGGGTCATCCCTTCGACGGAACCTCAGGGGCTCTGGGCGATACTGGATCTTCTCTGCCTGCTGTGGCTGGTCGTCGTCATCGGGCTGATTTTCACAGGCGTTATCGCGTGGACGACGGTCGGCCTGATGTACGGTCTGACGATCTGCACGATCGCGCTGAACTGGGTTCGCACCCTGGCGGCGCACCGCTTCTTGAATACGGGAGGCAATATGACCTATGTCGAGCAGATCGAGGACTCTCTGACTATTGAGGGGCGTTCCTTGTTGACGCTGCTCCTGTTTCCAATCGGATTGCGCTATCATGCCCTGCATCACCTTTTTCCGCTGATGCCCTATCACTCTATGGGCGAGGCCCATCGCCGCCTGATGCAGGCTCTCCCGGATGACTCGCCCTATAAGAAAGCGATTTTCCCCGGTTTTGTGACTGTGCTCCGTGATCTCCTGCGTCACGCCAGCCTGGCGGGAAAGGCCGGCCGCGATCCGATGCAGGTGTGGCGTCATGCAGAAGGGGCAAGATTTGCGCAATAGTCGGCAGGGCTGGACGCGGCTCACCTCTTTCATCGAACAGTATAGCGCGAGACCTGTGACGCCGGGGATTCGTGCGCTGGCCGACACGCTTCTGGAGCGGTACGGCGATGCCGCTGCCGCCGTTCTTGCGTATGGTTCCTGCTTTCGTAACCGGACCGATGAGGGGCTTGTCGATCTGTGCGTACTGGTCGACAGCTACCGGTCGCTTCCTGGAACTGTGTGGCAGCAGTGGCTGCACCGGGTCTTGCCGCCCACGGTGTTTTACCTGGAGATCCCACATAATGGCCGCTCGCTTCGGGCAAAGTACATCGTAATCTCACATGAAGACTTCGAACGAGGCGTCTCGCCGCGCTGTTTGCATTCGTATCTCTGGGGACGATTTGCACAACCTACAGGGGTACTGTATGTCCGAGACGAGCGAAACGCTCAGCGGGTCTATAAGGCATTAGCCCAGGCTATCGTCACATTTGTGGGTCGTGTCGTGCCGATTCTGCCGTCCATGTTCGATACCCGCGACCTGTGGCAACAGGGGCTGCGCCTGAGCTATGGCACTGAACTGAGACCTGAGCGGACAGACGCCGTCGCGCGGTTGGTCGATCACTCCTGTGATTACTATGAGCAGGTCACTCGCATCGGAATGGAGTGTGTGCAGTTCGACGTGCGGCTGATGGAAGCAGATCGGACGGCCAGATATCAAGCGGCGATACCCCTCTCTACTCGTTTCATCGCCGGCCTTGCATGGCGAATCCGGAAAGTACACGGAAAAATACTGAACGTCTTGCGTCTACTGAAAGGACTATTCACGTTCAAGAGCGGCAGGGACTATATCCTGTGGAAGATCGAACGACATTCCGGCATGAGAGTAGAAATACCGCCGTACTACGAGCGTTACCCATGGTTCGCAACGGCGCTGATCCTTGGAAGGCTCTATCGACGCGGGGCGTTCCGTTAGGGGACGATCGGTCAACTATGAATCGCATACCGGCTATCTTATCCAGCCTGTTACTCGCTTACCTGCTCTTACTGCCATGGAACGTGCACGCCCAGATTGAGGCGACCGAGGGGGCATGTAACCGTACTTCCACCGCCATTGACGTTCGAGTACACGGTGTCCGAAGCGACCGCGGCTATGTGACGTTCGTCCTGTATGGCGATAATCCCGACGATTTCCTCGTCAAAGGCAAGAAAATCTTCAAGCAACAGTTCGCCGCGAAGCGCGGAACTGTGGCGTTCTGCGTGATCGTCCCAAAGGCGGGCGCCTATGCCGCCAGTGTGTACCACGATGAAAACGGCAACAAGAAATTTGACAAGAACTTGATCGGAATACCAGTCGAAGGTGCCGGCTTCTCGAACAATCCCACACTACTTTTAGGTCCTCCCAGCCATGCGCAAGCGGCATTTCAGGTCTCGAACGGTCGCACACGCGTGGAGATCCAACTCAACTATTCAATCGTATCCGGATCTTGAGGCCCTGATCTGTCGCAGTCAAGAGCCGGTTGCTTCCGACGTTGAAGGCTTCTCCCCACCCGGAAAATCTCCCAAAGTCTCCCGTATGAGCCTGTCCTGCAAACCTCCGTTCACCCTTCGACAGGCTCAGGGCGAACGCGGTATAGGCAAGGAAAAGAATGACGTGTTCCCGTTCGTGGTGAGCCCGTCGAACCACAACAAGGGGTTTACAGGACAGACACAAATACGGGACTATTTAGTGAGCATCCTGAAGACCACTCCGAGGAGAAGGAGAGTGATCAATGAAAAAAACGGAATGAGCAGCAGCTTGTAGTCGCAGAGTTTAAGACGCATGCGATCTCCCGGTCTGAAGATCTACGTACTATAGGCTGGGATCAGTGAAGCGAATCCCAGTAGTTCGCGTACTTCCATCGATACGCCGCAACGTCCGGTGATACCGCCAAGGCTATTGAATTCACTGGGGGTTCATTCCCCGCGGCCTGCCGCGAGTTCGTCATACCGGCGGAAGCCGGTATCCAGAGGGCCCGACTGGATTCCGTGTCAAGCACGGAATGACGGGCCAGAACAGAAGGCGATACCCCGCAGCAAGCTGCGGGGTAGTTCATCTGGGTTTCGTTCCTCAACCCAGCCTACCGCCCTGGGGTGCGGTCCAGGGTGCGGTACTGGATCGCCTCTGCCAGGTGGTCGGTCCGGATGGTCTCGTGGCCCTCAACAAGGTCGGCGCAAGCGCCAATACCATCAACGCTGGTCTCGCCAGGAGGAGTTCAGGGCCTACCTCAGGCATTTCCTGATGGGATCCAGGCTGAGCGCAGAGGATTGTCAGTGCTGCCGCTCCCGATATGACTTCAGGTCCGCTTCGGTGACTTGCTCTCCAGGCACGAGGCGGTAATGTTTCTCTGATACGATGGCAATCCCGTCCTTGCCCTGTTCGAACTCAAAGAGCGCAATCAAGTCATCTTCCATGAACTGAGCGCCGATCGACCGGCAGATCACATGCTGAAACTTGTTCGCACACATTGCCATATCTTGCTCGATTTGGACGACGCTCAGACGATCATTCCCGCCCTTCGCTTGCACCGGAAAGACGTAGTGGATGCCTTTCTTGTCAACGCCAACATAGATTTCATCAGTCTCGATCTGGCCAAGCTTGGGGACCGTTGTCCGGAGATGGTTCTGAAGTGAATAGCACGTTACACTGGTGAAGATATCGATCAATCGGTTGTAGCGCAATTTGGCCAACAGGGCTTGTTCATCACTCAGGGCGTACATCGCGATTACGCCTGGAGTAGCGTCAGGCACCTTGGTTTCGGCCATCATTGTGTTCGGTCGGACGATAGCCTGCACAATAGCGACAAAACAGTATCGTGCGGGACCGGCCGGTCGGATGATCCATTCCTTCCCTTTCGGAGCCTTCGCCCGAATCGATTCAGGCAGGGGGGTACGATACCGGAAGCTGTAGATTACGTCGCCGAGGTTCTTCGGCAGCCTGACACCCAGTCGCTTGGCTACGCGAACCAGATCCTCCCTTTCAAACGGAACCTCGACGGTGCCTGGCTTGAAGTGAGAACGAAAGATCTCCTCAATGATCTGTGAATACCGGTTTGGTTCGGTCACTCGATCACCCTCCGACTCCGACATACTTTAGGCTCGCAAGCTGGCGTTGACGTCTAGGGCCGGGCCATCGCAGTATCACGACCTCTTCGCGTAGTTGGTCCTTGGTTGCAGTTGCCAAACGAGTGCGAAACAAGTCGATGCCTACTACTTGATAGCCTAGCGACTCGGCAATATCTGCCAACAACTGCCCCGTACGAATCATGACGCGTAGGTACGATGCCTGATCGCCGACCACGTATGCCAATTGTGCACCGGGGCGCAGGACGAAGCGCAGTTCTGCGAAATGGCGCGCCATCCCGCCGAAATACAGCTTTGTGACCTTATGATACTGGCGCTCGAAACCCGATGTTTTTCCAAGTTCGACTCTGCGTTCTTCGATCGCTTTCGCAATACGCTGGATTTCATCGTGATCAGCGACCCACCTATCGTCATCGTCGCCCTTGTAGACCCCCCGTGTATTAGAACGTACTAAGCCTTGCTTCAGAGCTTGGAGGTCAGACTTACTGCTGATGAAGCCTAGCAACACGGATTCGAGGCGTGTTGTCCTGGTGTAGTCCTTTTCATTGGGGTAGGGCGGCGAAGTGATGACGGCATCAACTGTCGCACTGGGCAGGAGCTGGGAAATCTGACGAGCATCCGCATGATGGACTGCCGTGGATATACCGTCCATCTTGCGCAAGGATCGCAGGTCAGCGGCCATCGTCTCCACCATAGCCAGCCACGGCGCAACAACCGGACTATCTGGCTTCGCAGGAGCAACACCGACTTCCGGACCAAAATGGAGATTGCTGATCGAATGCACGAGGGCTGTACCGAGCGCTAGAAGCTCATGTTTTCGATACTCGTCGTTGTGGGTTTGGTCGAGACATGCGAGTAGAACCAGAGTCTTGTGTAGTGGAAGTGGGCTGATGGAATTCGCCAGGAGAAGTCGTTCCTTTTCGAGCGGAAGCTTCCGCAAGACCGTCGGGTAGTCCGGCCCGGCTGTCCGGGCTCTTCTGAACAGAGGTAGGGCGGGCTCATCCTCGAATCCCTCCGACTGCAGTTTTTCCCTCGCCATCTCAGCAACTTCTCTCGCGTGCTTCAGCAGTCCGTCGGGGTCTGGTGACCAATCTGTCTTTACTGCGCTGGCAAAATGAGCAAACGGGTTCGCCTCCACCCCGACGCTCGGGATACCGAGTTTTTTGCATTCAACAATCGTTGTGCCTGTCCCGCAGAACGGGTCGAGAACCGTGTGATCCGAGCCGATGCCGAACCGTTGTAGACAGTCTCGTACTAGGTGAGGTGGAAACGACAGGACGAACCGATACCAGTCGTGCGCGACCCGATCCAGAGCCGAGAGTTTGTTCTGTGTACCGTTTGCAGAACGCATATATCCCTGGCGATCTCGTTTCATGGTTGTACCATGCCTACTCGAAGGGTGGCCATCGCGATCTCGTGGCGACGATCTCATCTCATGCCGTTGTACCCCCAGATGGCAGCGTGTCTCCGTACTTAACCAAGCTGCCATCCGCAGCACGAAGGCGAGCGTCGTCCATCTCGTCCTGTTTCTTCAGACGGAAGTGCTTGACTTCGGCGCCCAGAATGCAGCCGTCTCGCAACAGGAGAAGATTGGGACTGTCACCCATCTCGACAGAAAATCCTGAACCCGCAAACATCGGAGCAGCGAGAGCCTCCGAATGGAGGTCCCGCTCCACCGTGGGCGCTCCTGCGTTCTACTGGAGCTCCAACTCGAAACTGTTCACGTTCTTCGCGCCCGCTTCTCGAAGATGCCTTATCAGCTCGTTGGTGCGCATACCTCAGTCAGTCCAACGAGTGAGCATACCGCTTGGTCTAGCGCTGAGCTTTGTCGACCGATTACCGATGGGCAACTCCCCGCACTCTCGGCGGTCGCATCACAATTCCCACACCTCGCGAAGCGACTATCAGATCGAGTAATCAGGACCAACGCCGATGACGGCTTTCACCTTACCAGATTCGACGTGGAAGTCACAAGGTGCAATCAAACCCGGGCTTACCACCCGGTGCGGCGGTCCAGGGTGCGGTACTGGATCGCCTCTGCCAGATGGTCGGTCCGGATGGCCTCGTGGCCTTCAAGGTCGGCGATGGTGCGGGCTACCTTGAGGATCCGATCATGCGCCCGCGCGGACAGCCCGAGCCGCTCGATGGCGGTTTCCAGGAGCGCCTGTCCATCGGGTCCGATCTGGCAGTGCCGGCGAAGCTGCTTCACGCCCATCTGGGCGTTACAGAAGGTCCGGGTTCGTCTGAACCGCTCCTGCTGGAGAGCCCTGGCCTCCTTCACTCGCTCTCGCACCTGCTCAGAGGGCTCCCCTTGGGAATCGGTCGTAATTTCCCGATAACGCAGCGGCGGCACATCGAGGTGCAGGTCGATCCGGTCCAGCAGTGGGCCGGAGATCCGCGACCGGTACCGCTGAATCTGTGGAGGGGAGCAGGTGCACGGTCGCTGGGGGTCGGTGAAGTAGCCGCATGGGCAGGGATTCATCGCAGCGACCAGCATGAAACGAGCCGGGTAGGTGACGGAGGTCGCCGCGCGCGCGATGGTCACCGTACCGTCCTCCAGCGGCTGACGCAACACCTCCAGAACCGACCGCTTGAACTCCGGTAGTTCATCCAGGAAGAGAACCCCGTGGTGTGCCAGACTTACCTCGCCTGGGCGCGGGATCGTTCCGCCGCCGATCAGCCCGGCATCCGAGATGGTGTGGTGCGGCGCCCGGAAGGGTCGCGTCGCCACCAGCGCAGCACGGGAAGGTAAGAGGCCGCAGATGGAATGGATCTTCGTCACCTCGATCGCTTCCTCCAGGACCAGATCAGGCAGGATAGTGGCGAGTCGCTTGGCCAGCATCGTCTTGCCGGAGCCGGGCGGTCCGATGAAGAGGATGTTGTGGCCGCCGGCCGCCGCCACCTCAAGCGCCCGTTTCGCGTGGGCCTGTCCTTTCACATCGGCCAGATCGACGCCGTAGCTGGCGTGCTGCGCGAAGACCTCCTGGAGATCGACCCGCGTGGGCGGAACCTCCTGTGCGCCGTTCAGAAACTCCACCACCTGCGGAAGTGTCTCAACCCCGAAGACCTGGATCCCCTCCACCACGGCCGCCTCTGGGGCATTCTCGGCAGGCAGGACCATCCCGGTAAGTCGGGTGCGCGCGGCCGCGACCGCCATCGGAAGGGCGCCGTTGATCCCCCTGATACCGCCGTCAAGCGCCAATTCGCCCAGAAGTAGATGGCTCTGGAGCCGATCAGGTTTGATCAGGCCCATGGCCGCCAGGATGGCGCAGGCGATGGGGAGGTCGAAGCAGGCGCCCTCCTTCTTGATGTCGGCCGGCGCCAGGTTGACGGTGATCCGTCGTGCGGGAAAGTCGAAGCCACAGTTCTTAATAGCTGCCCTCACCCGGTCGCGGCTCTCCTTGACCGCCGCATCCGGCAGCCCGACGGTGTTGAAGTTGGGCAGACCCTGGGCGATGTCAACCTCTACGTCAACCAGGTAGGCCTCGACCCCAAGCACTGCACTGGATAACACCTTGGCCAGCATTCTGTCTCCGTCAAAAGAGGGCGGTTCCCTCACTGCTGAACGCATCCCGGATGAGAAGGATATCGGGCCGCCCTGTCGGGCTCCCTGCAAACGTGACGGCGACGACATCGAAGCGGCACGCTGCCCCCGAGAGCCTGTTACGCTGCAAAAACAGCTCCGCGACTTTGACGATCTGGTGCTGCTTCCGACGTGTGACCGAGGCCTGCGGCGGACCGAACTCTCCCGATGTGCGTGTCTTGACCTCCACGAATACCACGACGCTGCCGTCCTGCGCAATCAGGTCGATCTCGCCCAGTGGAGTAGAGTAGTTCTCGTGGAGGATCCGGAATCCTTTGGCCTGCAGATACGCCTTCGCTGTGCGCTCTCCTTCCGCTCCCAGAGCTGACCGTCCGGTTGTCATCCGTAGGCCCCCGTTACACGTATTCCCTGACCCTTTTGAAGCTCTTCCGATGGATAGGGCTCACACCGAACCGCGCAATGGTCGACAGATGTTCCGGGGTCCCGTAGCCTTTGTGTCGGCCGAAGCCGTAGTGCGGGAGCGCCAGGTCGTACGCCCGCATGATCCGGTCCCGGGCAACCTTCGCAAGGATGGACGCCGCAGAGATGGAGAAGCAGAGACGATCCCCTGAAGGGATCAATCGATGGGGGATGGCGCAGTGTGGGGATTGGTCGCCGTCGATCAGGACGAAACCGGGGGATGGGTTCAACGCCTCGATGGCGCGCCGCATGGCAAGCATTGTCGCCTGGAGGATATTGAGGGCATCGATCACCTCCTCCTGGACCACGCCGAAGCCGACGGCGACCGCTTCGGACATGATCGCCAGGTCGAGTCGCTCGCGTTGCTGCGCGCTGAGCGCCTTGGAGTCATCCACCCCTTTGATCGCGCACCTCGGCGGAAGAATCACAGCGGCAGCCACGACCGGCCCGGCCAGCGACCCGCGCCCGGCCTCATCAACACCCGCAAGAAGATGATACCCGGCGGCACGGAGGCAGGATTCCACCTCTGCGGGCGACAGCGCAGTGATCCTCTTTATGTCAGCTTGCGCTCTGAGATCCGAGCGGCCTTGCCCTTCAGCTTTCGCAGGTAGTAGAGTTTGGCTCGACGGACACGACCCCGTCTTGTACACTCGATCTTCTCGATCATAGGGGAATGGACAGGGAAGATGCGCTCCACGCCGACACCGTACGTCACCTTTCGGACCGTAAAGGTGGCGCCCAGTCCGCTGCCGCGTTTGCGAATGACTGTCCCTTCAAAGGCCTGGAGTCGTTCCTTGTCCCCTTCCCGCACCTTCACCTGCACCTTGATCGTATCGCCGGGCGAGAAACTCAGGGTCTGCGCCTTCAGCGAGGGTACTTCGACGCTTCTGATGACATCCATGATTCAGCCTCCACTACACAAAAGTGCGAGCTATTTCGCACCGTACCAGTCGACCCTCGAATCGTTTTAACCGGTCCCTTGTTCTTCTTCGATCTCTCCCATGAGCTCAAGGTCCTCTTCGCTCAGCGAAGCGTGCTGCAGGAGATCAGGCCGACGCACCTTGGTGCGCCGGAGGGCCTCCTTCCGACGCCACCGCCTGATCCGCTCATGGTCGCCGGATAACAGCACGTCCGGAACCGCAAGCCCCTGTACACTCGGTGGCCGCGTATACTGTGGAAAGTCCAACAACGCGTCCACAAATGAGTCGTACCGGGCCGAGTCTTCATCGCCCAGCGCGCCTGGCAGCAGTCGGATCACGGCATCCAGGAGCACAAGCGCCGGCAACTCTCCCCCAGTCAGGACGTAGTCCCCGATCGAAATCTCGTCGGGTGACAGGAGATCTCTCACCCGCTCATCGAACCCCTCGTACCGGCCGCAGACTAACAGCAGGTGCCGGTGTTCGATAAGCTCTCGGGCAATCGCCTGCTTAAACGGACGACCCTGTGGGGTCAAGAGGACCAGATAAGACTCTGGCCCCTGTCGGAGGCTCTCGACCGCCTCAAAGATCGGCTCGGGCTTGAGCACCATGCCGGCGCCGCCCCCGTACGGCCGATCATCCACGACGGCATGGCGATCATGAGCATAGCTCCGAAGATCGTGAACTGCGATCTGCGCGATGCCGCGCTGCTGGGCTCGCTTGAGGATGCTTTCCGACAGAGGTCCCTGAAAAAACCCAGGGAAGAGGGTGAGGATGTCATATCGCCTCAGTTTCGATCATCCCTTCCAGGAGATGGATCAGCATCATCTTCCGCACAAGATCGACCTTTCTCACGACCTCCTTGGTGGCGGGCACCAGCCATTCGGAACCTCCACTGTGGACCACGTACACATCGTTAGCGCCCGTTTCCAGGATTTCGACGATTCGTCCAAGCTCTCGTCCATCCTCAGTCACGACCCGAAGGCCGATGAGATCGGCTTGGTAATACGTTCCCTCCGGAAGCGTTGGAGCAGCCGATCTGGAAATGAGCAGTTCGCAGCCAACCAGTTGTTCCGCCTGCTCAATAGTCTGTATGTCCCGCAACTGTAGAATCCAGGCGCGACCTACCTGTCGAACCCGCTCTACGACGTACTCGACAAGGTCGCCTTTAGCCGCCCTGAGGTACAGCGTTACCGCCCCTGCGGCAATCACGATCGAGTCGGCGTAGGGCTGTACTTTTACTTCCCCCTTCAGCCCCCAAGCCTTGACGACTCTACCAAGCGCAAGGTGCGACGCATCATTCACCTATTCCAGTATCTCCAGAACGGCCCGGCGCTTCGACCTGGCCGCGATGGCGTGCAGCACTGTACGCATCGCCTTGGCGGTCCGGCCCTGCTTACCGATGACTCTGCCGACATCGGAAGAGGCCACTCGCAGGCGGAGGACCATCGCGTTATCCGCCTCTGTCGCTTCGACGGTTACCTGATCCGGACTGTCCACCAGCGCCCTGGCCATCCGTTCCACCAGCTCTTTGAGCGCCTGCGCTTCCTCCATGGGACTCTGACTCGGAACCGACGGACCGCCTTCCATGTGTCCTCCTTCCGGTGCGTTGGCCCAACAACCCCAGCGTTATTGACCCTTGCCGGCGGCTTTCAGCTCAGCCAACTGGCGCATGACGCCTGCCCGACGCAAAAGCTGCCGGGCGCTGTCGGTGGGCTCAGCGCCCCGTTGCAACCAATGCAATGCGCGCTCGGCCTGTACGGACAGCGCAGGCGGATCGCCGTGAGGATCGTAGGTGCCCAGGGTCTCCAGGACCTTGCCGCCCACCGCGACCGGCGCATCTCCTAC
>DATMXF010000145.1:0-10449 GCA_035561835.1 Patescibacteria group bacterium | reverse complement strand
CTATTAGGCCAGGTTATGCAACGGGAGGTGATCCCGCAACCGGACGCACCCCCAGGGACCGCCACGCACTACCGGATTCAGGTCAAGGTCGGCAATCGTGACCTGTACGGCGCCGACTTCGTCTGGGTCGAGGAGGCCATGATCGCTCGCCGCGACTTCCCTGCGGAGGCTGTCCTCATCGAGCGACGGGAGTGGGGTCATCTCTATGGCTTTATCAAGGAGGTTCGGGACAGCGAGCGCGACGCAACTGTCGGGCCTGAGGCGGCCTGGAGCGCTCTTCAGGCCCTCCTCCCGGGCGCAACCTCGACGTTCAAGGAGATCAGGCGAATCGAGAAAAAAGAGATCGGGACGATTAACTCTGCCCAGGAAAAGATTCGCCTCACGCTCAAGAAGCGCCAGCTCTCAGGACAACAGGGCGGTTCAGAGGCAGCACGGCTCGACCAGGAGATGGAGGGTTGGGCGGCCAAGTACCGCGAACAGGAGGCGAGACTCGCCACGCTTCGTCAGGCCTCCCAACAGACGCTCATCGTCTCGGTCATCGGCGGTCAGGAAACGGAGCTGCCGCTTCAGCAGATCGTCCGAATCGTCCGACCGAACTCGATGGGGATGTTGGCCAAGAGCGGCGTCTATCTGTCCAGGCTCTGGGAGTTCATCTCCGGCGATCCCAGGGAGTCGAACACCGAGGGTGGCGTCTTCCCCGCCATATTCGGCACGGTGATGATGGTGATGATTATGAGCCTCCTCGTCGCGCCGCTGGGCGTACTGGCCGCGTTCTACCTTCGGGAGTACGCGAAACAAGGGGTATTGGTCAGCACGGTCAGGATCGCCGTGAATAACCTGGCCGGCGTCCCGTCTATCGTCTTTGGGGTCTTTGGTCTCGGCTTTTTCATCTACCTCGTCGGGGGAAGTATCGACCGGCTCTTTTATCCCGAAGCACTCCCGACCCCGACCTTTGGGACGGGAGGGATCTTGTGGGCCTCGTTGACCCTTGCTCTCCTTACGGTGCCGGTCGTTATCGTGGCCACGGAAGAGGGACTTGCGGCTATCCCGCCCGGGATGCGTGAGGCCTCGCTGGCGCTGGGCGCCACGAAGTTCGAGACGACCTGGCGGGTCGTCCTGCCGACGGTCATGCCCTCGATCCTCACAGGACTCATCCTGGCCATGGCCCGGGCGGCCGGGGAGGTCGCGCCGCTCATGATCACGGGGGTGGTCAAGCTCGCCCCGTCCCTTCCGATCGATGGCGCCTGGCCGTTCCTCCATCTGGAACGCAAGTTCATGCACCTTGGATTTCATATCTACGACGTCGGGTTTCAATCGCCCAATGTGGACGCCGCCCGGCCGATGGTCTATACGACCGTGCTCCTTCTTCTCCTGATCGTCCTGGCCTTGAACCTGGCAACGATCCTGATCAGGAACCGTCTGCGAAAGAAATATGCGTCTTCGGCGTTTTAGAGAAAGAGAAAATGCTCTATGATATATCCAGGTTATGCCCCATTAGCCATGCGCATGAAAGTCTGCGAGACGAGGCATGCAACCCACGCTTGCGTCATTGCGAGCGACCAACGGGAGCGTGGCAATCCGACACGCAGTGTCGTTGCGAGCCGCAGGCGAAGCAATCTCTTGAGCCGAGATTCCTTCGGTTCCCTCGGAATGACCCTTCGGGTCAGATTGCTTCGGTCGCTTTACTCCCTCGCAATGACCCGTGAGAGAGACTTTCGAAGCAATGACGGTCTTTATGGTACAGAGTCATGAGATTTCAAGTGGGTTGTGAAAACCGACGATGACAACGGAGCCGATGATCGAAATCAGGAAGTTGACCCTCAAGTACGGCGAGAAACTCGCCCTTCAGGATATCAGCCTCGACATCCCCAAGCATCAGGTCACGGCCTTCATTGGACCATCGGGGTGCGGGAAGACGACGCTCCTGCGATGCCTGAACCGCATGAACGACCTCATCGACGGGGTGACAGTCAGTGGGACCATCCGGATCGGCGGACTCGACATCCATGACCCGGCCCTGGAAATTACGGAACTCCGCCAACGCGTAGGCATGGTGTTCCAAAAATCGAACCCCTTCCCGAAGACGATCTATGACAACGTCGCCTATGGGCCAAGGATCCTCGGTGTGCGCGGACAGTCGACGCTGGACGAGATCGTGGAAAGGAGTCTGCGGGCAGCCGCCCTTTGGAACGAGGTCCAGGATCGCCTGCGCAGCAGCGCGCTCAGCCTGTCGGGAGGACAACAGCAGCGACTGTGCATCGCCAGGGCCATTGCCGTCGAACCGGAGGTCCTCCTGATGGACGAACCGTGCTCCGCGCTGGATCCGATTGCAACAGGAAAGATCGAAGAACTGATGGCCGACCTGAAGCAACAGTACACGATCGTGATCGTCACCCACAATATGCAGCAGGCGGCCCGGGTCTCGGACTGGACTGCCTTCCTGTACCTTGGCCAGTTGATCGAGTACGATCTCACCAGGCAACTCTTCGTCAAACCCTCCAGGCAACAGACGGAGGACTACATTACAGGCCGATTCGGCTAGGACAACAGATGAAAACCACACATCGGCATTTCGATGAGCAACTACAGGAACTGAGAGAACACCTGTTGGCGATGGGAAGTCTGGCCGAGACGATGATCGTCAAGAGCGTCAAGGCGTTGGTGGATCGGAGCGAGACTCTGGTACAGGAGGTGTTCGCCCACGAGGAGGAGATGGATCAGCGGTGCATCGAAACCGATGAGCGCTGCTTCACCTTACTGGCCCTTCAGCAGCCGATGGCCGGCGACCTCCGTTTCATCGCGGCAGCCATCAAGATCAACAGCGACATCGAGCGAATCGGTGACCTGGCGGTCAACATCACGCAGGCAACTATGTCGCTCATCAGGCAGCCAACCCTGAAACCCCTTATCGATATCCCGCGGATGGCCCAACTCTGTCAAGAGATGGTAAAGAAAAGCCTGGATGCCTTCGTGGCGCGGGATGCGGAGTTAGCCAGGATCGTCATCGAATCGGACGATCCCGTCGATCTTCTGCGGGACCAGGTCTTCAGAGATCTCCTCAACTTCATGATCACTGACCCTACAACGGTCCCCAGGGCCTTGGACCTTGTACTCATCTCACGCTATCTCGAGCGAATCGCCGATCATGCGACCAATATCGCAGAGGATGTCGTCTATATCGTTCGGGGTGAGGATGTCCGGGAGCGCGGCGATAAGGAGATACGGAAGGGATTAAGACACTCCGCGGGCGTCTCGTCCGAGATGCCTGGAGTCGATCAAAGAACAATCCTTACGACTCACAGGCTGATGCCGGAAGAACGGGAGTTTCTCGCTTTAATTGAATCCGCCGCACACAACCTTCTCGATGCCGCCAGACTCCTGCAGGCTATGTTCGACGATTACACCAATCCCGAAGAGCAATGGCGAAAGATCAGGGACGCTGAACACAAAGGCGACGCGATCACCCACCGCATTGTGAAAAAGCTGAACCAGACTTTTATCCCGTTTATCGACCGGCAGGAGCTTCGCGCGTTGACGTCGGCCCTCGATGATGTCGTGGACTTCGTCGAAGCGGCAGCTTCCAGGATGGTGCTCTATCGGATCGAACTGCCGACGCAGCCATCCCGTGAGATAGTGACCCTTATTACGGCGTCAGCCGAACAGGTGGTGAAGGCCATCGGGCACCTGCCAGAATTCGTCGGGGTAGACGAGATCTGCGTGGAGATCAATCGGCTGGAGAATCTGGCGGACGATCTGTATCGGCGCGCCATCGCCTCTCTCTTCGAAGGCGAGCGACCGATCCTCGAGGTAACCAAGTGGAAGGAGATTTATGAATTGCTGGAAGGTGTCACCGACCGATGTGAGGATGTCGCGAACGTCGTCGAGACGATCGCTCTCAAGCATTCGTAAGTCTGAGCCGCTCGTCTAACCTGGAACTCGGAACCTGGAACCTCGGTAACTACTCAGGTAGATAGACTATAGGCTTTTAGACTGTAGGAACGTGCACGGATGAGCCGGACGTTTCCGAATGCAACGCGAAAATGATGGAGACCGAAAAGGTTCTGGGCGCCTTGATTCGGTCCATGCGCAACGGCTAACAGCCTTCAGCCTAAACACCTTGTAGTTACGAACTTCGAACGGCTTAGACTCCTTCCGTCGCCTCCTGTGAGGCGACTGCCGGTTTTCTGATCAGAATGCGGGCAGCCAGAACCCCGACCTCGTAGAGCAGGTACATCGGTAAAGCCATCAATGTTTGGTTGAAGACATCCGGCGTGGGGGTGAGGATAGCTGCAATCGTGAAGCTGATGAGGATGGCGTATTTCCGGTTCCTGGAGAGGAACTGGGGCGTCACCAGCCCCATCTTGGTCGCGATCGCGATCGCCAGTGGAAGCTCAAAGACCAGGCCGAAACTCAACAGGAATTTTGTGGTGAAGTCCATGTAGTTACCGATAGAGATCATCGGCTTGAGATTTTCGGTCTTGTATGTCAGGAGAAAGTTCAGGGAAAACGGAAGAACAAAGTAGAAACAGAATAGTAAGCCGCCAATAAAGAAAACAGTCGAGAACACCACAAAGGGAAGCGCATAGCGCTTCTCGTGAGAGAGGAGACCGGGCGCGATGAACTTCCAGATCTGGTAGAGAACAATCGGCAGGGTCAACAAGAGGCCGGCGAACAGGGCGATCTTCATGTGCATCCAGAAGGCCTCAGCAGGCGCCAGGAAGATCAGGTCGATGGGAGGGCCGGGACGTGGGAGAGATCGCAGGAATGGGTAGGTCCGGGAGAAAGCCAGATCGGTCGTCAGCGGCCGTTTCAGAAAACCAAGGATGATTTCCGAATAGTTGAAGGTAACAAGAAAACCTACCCCGATGGCCACCAGACAGATAATAATCCGCCTTCGAAGCTCCTCGAGATGGGAGACAAACGACATCTTCTCATCAGACATTCCGGGTCTCGTGCGTTCCCTTCGGCTTTTCCTCCAGATCTAGAGTCGGAGGCGCGTCATCTTTTGTGGCCGTGTACTGCTGTTGCGGAACCGTCGCATCCGTCCCCTCTTCCTTTGTCGATAGTTCGGCAGACAGCCCTTCCTTCAGTTCTTCAGACGCTCGCTTAAACTCCGCCACGCCACGACCCAGCGATCGCGCAAGTTGAGGCAGTTTCTTTGGGCCAAAGACCAGGAGCGCGATAACAAAGATGACAATCAACTCCTGCATCCCCAGTCCGAACATCTCACCACCTCCTCACTGGCGCTGCTACCCGATCTTCTCCATCGTAACTGAGGCTACCCTTGACCCGCACAAAAGTCAAGCCATCCGTTAGATGGGAAGAGAGCTTAAGAGCAGCGCGGGAGATGGGGGATCAGGGCCGAGATGCCGGCGTTGACGGCCGCGGCCCAAGCCCTGCCATGAGGGGGATATCCAGGATCACGGCGAGGACTGCCAGAGGTTCCAGGGAGCAGAGAAAAGTGGTCAAGCAAGAAGACGCGGCGTTAGGGCCAGCAGAAACTCTACGCGGTATGATCGTCCAGGAGAGCGCGGCCTCTTTTTCGATTGGTAGATCTCGCGGATCAGGCGCGCTTCAATGCCACTGATTCTACGATATTGGCCACATCTTCACATTGGTCGGTCGCCATCTCCATTGTTTCGTAAATCTCTTTCCACTTGATCACGTCCATCGGGTCGTGCCCCTTGTCAAAGAGATCGGCAATCGCCTCTCGGCTGATCTCATCGGCCATGTTCTCCAGCCGATTGATCTCGATGCAATGTTCCATCACCTCGTCCAGCCGTTCGAGGCTCGACACTGCCTTCACGATCTCCTCCGCCGATTTCAGGATCACATGGGCAAGCTTCCTGGCCTCCTCGGTGGGTTGTTTGATCTTATACAAACTCATGCGAGCCGCCGACGCCTCGATCAGATCCATGACATCATCCAGCGCCACGGTCAGGCTGTGAATATCTTCGCGGTCGATGGGAGTAATGAAGGTCCGGTTCAGCTTTCGGATGATCTGATGAGTAATCTTATCGCCCCCATGCTCAAGCTCTTCGAGTCGTTTCCATCGTTCCTGAAAGTTTGCGCCACCCTCCTCCGTCATCTGAACGAGGACTCTCGCGCCTTCCAATATGTTATTGGCCGCCTTCTCGAAGAACTCGAAGAACTTCTCTTCCCGCGGGATCAGTCTGAACATATCGGGTGTGGCCTCACAACGGTAAAGCGAGCTATCAGGACCCAGGCTGGTCGGTCATCATCCCGACCGTCTCAATCCCGGAAGATTTGATGGCATCCATCACGTCGATAACCAAACCGTAAGGAACTCTGGCATCGCCGCGCAAGTAGAGAATGCGCTCCTTTCCGGAACCGGTCATGGATTTGAGGTGGGCTTCGAGCTTCTGCCGGGGCACCTCTTCATTATTGACGAGAATGCGGCTATCTTTCGTCACCGTCAGAGTGATACGCTCCTCCTCTTTCACCTGCGACGTCTGCGCTGTCGGAAGTTGGACATCAGTCCCACGCTGGAGCATCGGGGTCGTGACCATAAAGATGATCAACAGGACAAGCGTGACGTCCACCAAGGGCGTAATGTTGATCTCTGAAAGCATTCGCCGATCTTTTCCACTGTTACCGTGAGTCTGCATGCCCATCCTCTTTAATCTCCGTGATGGGCGGCCTGATCCAACAGCCTGTCCACCATCTCCGAGGCCGCATTGTCCATGGCTGCGGCAAACAGCTTGACTCTACCAACGAAATAGTTGTACGCGATGACCGCGGGAATAGCCACAAACAGGCCGGCGGCTGTCGCCACGAGCGCCTCGGCTATTCCGGCTGATACCGTACCCAGACCGCCGGATCCCGTCTTGGCGATCGCCTCGAACGCCCGAATAATTCCAAGAACGGTCCCGAAGAGGCCGACAAACGGGCTGACATTGCCGAGGGTTGCCAATGAACCCAGATACCGTTCCAGACGGGAGATTTCTGTGGATGTTGTCCGCTGCATCGCCCCCTTGCACGATTCCAGACGACGCGGAAATTGCTTGCCGAAGAGGGCTGAACCTTCCTGGTCGATAATGACTATAAGACCAGCTTCCAGGACCCTGGCAACGGGACTGTCGGCGTTCTGGTTGCACAAGCGGAGCGCCTCAGCCATCTTCCCATCTGCTATATACTGCAACCCCTTTTCGGCAACCTGTCCGATAGCTTGCTGAGCCTTATAAAATGTATAGAACCGCTCACCGATCACCGCGAGCGAAAAGATGGAAAGCATCACGAGGATCACCATCGTGATCCCGCCTTGGGCAATAAAATGAAAGATCCCCTGTCCCATCATGTCAGATTATCCTTATGTACTGCGGCTATCCTTCGGCCTTCAGTCGAACCACCTGACTGGTTACTTGCCTTTACTGTATAGCATGGAACGGCAGCGGACGGAAGCGGATAACGCTTCAGATGCGAGCGACGACCAATGGCGCTCGAATCGTTAATCTGCGCCCCGCCACCGATTCGGCAAGTCAGTGTGGAGCCCGATCTGATCCAGCGCTCGTCCAACGATCTGGTCCACCAACTCCTCGACAGTTTGCGCCTTCTGATAGAACGGCGGCATCGGTGGAACGATTCTGACGCCCGACCTGGCCAATGTTAACATCTGTTCCAGATGGATGGCGGTCAAGGGGCTCTCCCTCACCACAAGCGCAAGACACTTCCCCTCCTTCAGGACAACGTCAGCCGCTCGGGCGATCAAGGTCTCGGTGTATCCGGTGGCGATGGCCGCCAGGCTCTTCATCGAGCATGGCGAGACAACCATGGCGGCCACGTTGGGCGAGACATAGGAGCCGCTCGAAATGGAAGCGCCGAGGTCCCGATCGTCGTGGAAAAAGGTGGCAAGGCGCTTGAGATCCTCCACCGTACGCCCGCTTTCTTCTCGAAGCGTCGTCTTCGCCCCTTCGGATACGATCAGATGAACAGGCAGGCCAAGTTCACAGAGCACTTCGAGCGTGCGAATGCCTAGAACAGCGCCGCTTGCCCCAGTGATGCCGAGAATATATTCCTGCTTCGTGTCAATCTGTTTTGCCATGGCTGTATGTGCACATTGCTACGATGGTGGTCACAACCGCATCGAATCGCCCAGCTTCACTTAGTCTTCGCCCAGAGCCTCAATGTCAGCAAGATCTTTTTTTCTGCCTAACTGGCGCTTGTTTATTTTGTACTCGTCCTTCCCAATATAACGAACAGGGACATTCCCATATTCCCCGACCACCGCACCACGATCCACGGTCTCCCAGGTGACACCAGTAATAGTGGTCATAAGATCTACACGAACTGGCGGATATCCGAGTTGGACCACGATATCGGGCATAGTAAAGTCCGATTCCGTAATCCCGACATTCCCAAAACCAAAGTCGCGTAGCGCTGCCATTACGGATGCAGCATTGCCCACGGTCGGTTGGACGAATATATCCAAATCGCCTGTATACCGTGGCGCACCGTGAAACGCAAGGGCGTACGCACCCACAATCAGGTAATTAACCGAGTGCGCGTTGAATAATTCGAGCAGCTCTTTGAAGTCTGGCTGCGTCTCCATGTCGTTGTCTCCGCAATATCTCAACCGCACTTACCCTCGCAGATGCCGGAAGTGATTGCCAGTACTTTAGATTCTCGTGAATCTCCGAAAACGTACTCAACCGAGCTTTATGAACCACCTTCTGTATCATGGTCATCTCCTTGCGACCAGCCTGTGCTGCTGCGCCAATGAAGGGACTTAAACAGCTTGTTGGGTGCCTTCACTTGTCGTAGGCATCCACCGCGCCTGAATGGTATCTGCAGAAAGGTCTGCCCCACACTCCCATTCGATAAAGTACCCCTATTGTGAATACGCTCAAACGCACTTCGGTCTTTCAGCGGTGCGAAGGCTTCCGATTTGAGGTAGGGCGTTACGTCAAATAGACCGGTTTGCCCATCATCGGCCTTAATGTACAGAAGGTGATCCTCTTTCGGAACAATTTCTGCAATGTTCATTGATCAGCCCTCGAATAGGGATGGGATGCCTTCTGGGCACGATTCAACGACTCGTCGGGTCTTTGGGTTGGGTGCGGCTGTCCGCATCACGGAGGATCTGTCCGATTTGCCCTCTCAAAACGGGCACTTTGTTCTTCACGGCATCCCACACAAGCTCGTAATCCACACCAAAGTACCCGTGGATCAGTCGATCACGCATGCCGGCCATTGCCCGCCATTCTACCTCTGGATGCTGTTCACGAAACGCATCGGGTACTTTCTTGGCGGCTTCACCAATGACCTCCAGACTTCGCACAAACGCCCGGCGCAAGGTTTCGTCGGCCAGCAATTGCTCCTTACTGAGCGATGCGCACTGTTCGACCAGATAGTCTGCCTCGATGAGGATGTGACGCAGGTAGTCAAGCGGCTCGAATGACATCTCTGGCCTCGGAAAGGATATAAGCGCCGAGATGGGGACTCAGCGACTCGGTCGTCACGATCTCAACTCGACGTCCAAGCAGGCGCTCCAAGAACTCCGAGAGATCGAGAAACCCGTCGTATGTTTTCCGTTCGGGCTCGAACTCGACCAGGACATCGACATCACTTTCGAGCGACGCCGCTTCCCGAACAAACGATCCAAAGAGCGCGAGCCGCCGAACCCCCAGCGCCCGGATCGCGACCTCGGCTGATTCCAAGCGCTCGATTACTTCCTTCCGGTTCCGTACGATTTCAGGCATAGGTAACCGCCTTCCCACGCAACCGGCCGACCTTCGACCGGAACACCGTTCAGCTTCAGCATACCTCTTGATCGATCCAAATCGATACGAATTCTCCGTACCGCCGAATGTTCACGTTGAGCGGCCTGCCGCGGCTTTATGCGGTAGGGCCGCTCGAACGCCTGGTTGAGCCCCTCTTCGCCGCTTAAGCACAGTAGGGTCAAATTCGATCTTGAGCGTGCAACCAACAGCAGCGGCGTATCTCTTCAGCGAGGCCACCGAGGGCGCATGCTTTCCGGCGGCCTCCAGGCGTGAGGTGGCGCTCTTGGTGGTACCCATACGAGCGGCTACCGCTTCCTGAGTAAGGCCGGCGCGAGAACGAGCAGCCAGCCTTTCCAAGATCCCTTGCGAGGGTGATTACGACTACATCGTATCCCCCAGCTTCAAGCCTGAGCCCTCCACCAACGAGCAAAGTCTCTCGCGCCATGAAGGAAAGCAACTATGCGGACCTCCGACCCACGGACTTCATAGATGAGGCGATATGAATAGACGAAGACCTCGCGAACTGAAGGATCGTCGAGCTCGGGGGCGATACGCCCACGCTCGCTGAGGGTCTCAAGAGAGGTGGCGAGATCAAGCGTAGCATGAAGAACTCTTTGTGCGCCTTCGAGCGACTCTTGAGCGATGTACTCGAGCGCACCATCGAGGGCGGCCTGCGCGCTGGGAGTCCAGACTACTGGCCGACGCCGAG
>DATMXF010000144.1:0-2864 GCA_035561835.1 Patescibacteria group bacterium | reverse complement strand
GGAGGGCACAGTATCGACGATCCGGAACCAAAGTATGGCCTCGTCGTCACCGGACTGATCGACCCTGCGAAGATCTTCAAAAACTCGACCGCCCGCATTGGGGACGATCTGGTTCTGACGAAACCTCTCGGCATCGGGATTATCACGACGGCGATTAAGCGCAGCAAGGCCACCCAGTCGACCATCGATGCCGTCATCGACCTGATGGCGACGCTGAATAAAGGCGCATCGGAGGCCATGGTGGCGGTCGGCGCGCATGCCTGTACGGATGTCACCGGGTTTGGACTTCTGGGTCACCTGCACGAGATGACCGTGGGGAGCAAGGCGGGAGCGCGGGTGTCGCTCTCAAAGGTCCCCATTCTCCCTGACGCCTGGGATCTGATCCGCGAGGGGATCTGTCCAGGCGGAACAAAACGTAACTATGAATCGCTGGACGGAGCCATCGTCTGGAATCCAGGGATTGGCAACGAGGCCCAATTGATCCTGTGCGATGCCCAGACCTCCGGCGGCCTCCTGATCGCTGTCCCGAAGGATAAGACGGCAGCCTTGATTCAGCGTCTGAGAGAGCGTGAGACACCCGCCGCCGCGCTCATCGGTGAAATCATCGAGGATCCGGACGGCCGGATCTGGGTGGAACCGTAGCCGGTAACAGGTAGATAAGCTGAAGACTGAAGGCTTTTATGGGTAGGAACCGGGAAGATCGCAAATAGCTTGATTCGTGCCTTACGAACAGATCGTCAGCGGAAGATGGTTATTGGCTCACAATGGACCTACGAGCGATCCGCAGGGTGAGCGCGGCGGCCATGACGCCCAGTAGAAGTATCAGGGCGCCATCCGATAGAGTCGGGATACCCGGGCTTGTTGCAGGGCCAAAGGCGGCTCCAGTGGGCAACGTACCCACCGGAATCGGGCTACCGACCACACTGTTGGTCGCCGTAGCGATCACGGAGACGGTGTTGGAGGTTTGATTCGGCACGTATACCGATACCCCGTCAGGACTCACGGCCAGAAAGTCAGGCCTTTGCCCTACCGGGATGGTGGTCGTGACCGTGTTGGTGGCCGTGTCGATAACCGAAACGGTGTTGGCCCCGAAGTTGGCCACATAGGCGAAGGCGCCGTTAGGGGTGATCGCGATGCCGGCGGGACTTGACCCTACCGGGATGGTGGTCGTGACCGTGTTGGTGGCCGTGTCGATAACCGAAACGGTGTTGGCCCCCTGGTTGGTGACGTAGGCGAAGGCGCCGTTAGGGGTGATCGCGATGCCGAATGGATTGGACCCCACCGGAATGGTGGTCGTGACCGTATCGGTGGCCGTGTCGATAACCGAAACGGTGTTGGAGCCGGAGTTGGCAACGTAAGCACGGAGGCCGTTCGGCGTAACGGCAATCTGCTCGGGCGTCAGTCCAACCGCGATAGTCGTCAGAACAGCTTTTGTTGCGGTATTAATGACCGAAACATTCGCCGAGCCGGAGTTCGTCACATACGCCAGAGTAGCAGCATCAGCAACCCTTACCGCCCAGGATGCCACAATAACCAGACAGATAATACCGACAAGAACCAAGCCCCATGGGCGCCGGCCACTATCTCCAAGAAGACCTGATTGCCTATGAGTGATCGGTATGACTCGCTCCACCATCATGTCCAGTGTTGATCAGGTACGCCTTCATTGCCGGCGGCATTCCTTGCCGCTGTGTTGCACCGAAGCTCCGAGAACAGTAATCAAGCCGATCTACGCTTGTCAAGGAAATTCGCCCTTCCGATATTGTCCTGTTCAAACCCGTTGAAGGGTTCTTCCGACTTTTTCGTAGGTCCTCCGGTATCAGCGTTGGTATGGCAGGAGCCGGAACGGGCTTCGCTGAAGGAGCGGGAACTCGCCAAGTCTCTGCCAGGAAGGAACCCGGAAACTGACCGGACCAGCGAGGGAATTTCCGAAGGCTACTACCCGCCAGAGGCCGGAAGGGTCGCTCCGAGAAGCGGGGGAGTGACAGCCTCCTGCGCCTGCCTGCCGGCAGGGACCCGGGAGCGCGGAGGACATTGTTCACCTACGCAAGATCCGGGTTCCGTTCATGGTGAACCTGTCGAACCATGGGCAGATCAGCCTTCGACAGGCTCAGGCCGAACGGATCGGTATGTAGTTCGTGTGCCATTACTTATGCGATAAACTTACGCTGGAGGAAGCATGGGGAGGCCTCAGTTCGCGGGCTGTTGCCAACTCTCAAGCACATTGATCCGCTGCCTCACCTCTGTGTGATGCCTGGGATTTGGCGGGCAAGCCGGACCGTTTCTGTCCGCTCCTGACGATTGCGCAGGATTCCCGTAAGGGTGACGATGCCATCGCCGCTGACCTCTACCGTCACCCCCAACTCGCCAGAACTGCTCCCTTTGAGGAACCCCCCACTACGGAGTCGGTCTTCGACCAGCGCGCGGAGCCGATTCGGATCCTGTAAGACCATTGCGACATTTGGTGGCGCCTGGGCCGTCTGTTTCCGCGCCTTCGCCTCAGCGCGCCGGCGGGCGGCCTCTTCCTGTTGCCGCCGCAGGCAGCAGATACGTCAGCATACGACGGAGATCAATCCCGGAGCATATTGACGGCATCGAATATGATAGGTGGCTCACCCTGGCCGAATGCACTTGCTCCTTCAACTGCACCTCGAGCTGCTTTGGATCAAGACCGAAAAACGTGGCGTATTCTGTCAGAAATCGAATGAAGCGGGAACCAGGTGGAACTACTCCTACTCCATCAGTCGGACGAAGGAGAGGGAAACCTCGCTGGCGGCGGCAGGCAGCCGCTTCGATCGTGAGACCCTTTGCCGTTCTGGCTTCCTGCAGGACCGGGCCAATCGTTTTCTTCGAATCGCCTGCAC
>DATMXF010000143.1:0-3476 GCA_035561835.1 Patescibacteria group bacterium | reverse complement strand
GAACAAGCACCGCAGGCTCCAGCAACCGGTTTCTGGCGTGGAAGCTCTGAGCGGCCCCCAGAGATGGGCCTTGACTTTCTCTGCATGGCCAAGGTTGCCGGTTTCGTTGTCTCGCTTGCTGTTTCCTCGGTTACGGTAATGACTGATCCATGGCTGACGGAACAGATGTATCGTGATGCTGTGGTCACGGTTCACACTGCACCGACTAAGATGCTAATTGGTGACTTGGGATGGACACGTGAGCAGGCTTACGAGACGCGTCTGCGCCTACGAGCATTTGAAGAAGATTGGGATGCACCAGGCATGGAGATATACGATGAACTGTAGTCGAGGCGATGTTATTCTGGTGCGCTTTCCAAATTCCGATCTAAGGACATATAAGAAGCGGCCTGCTTTGGTGGTGCAAGCTGACCTGGATACGGGGATCAGGCAAAGGATTGTTGCGCTGATTACCTCTAATCTGAGTAGAACCGGGCCAACCCGAGTCCGTGTGCCTATGGGTAGTGATATCGGTAGGCAGATGGGGCTACAGGCGGACTCGGTCGTGAGGTCTTGTCAAGAGGTGTGCAAACAAAAGTCAGGCGGCGACCCTCCACTCTTGCTCCATCACGCGCACGCCATCGACAAAGGTGGCCCCATGATAGACCGCTCCCAGCAACTCCGGGGCGTGCAGTCGCTGGAAGCGTTGCTGGGCCACCAGCAGCATCTTCCAGATGACCGCGGTGGCGTTCTCGACCTTCTTGAACCGCTTGGCCGCATCCGTCCGCAAGCGGAGGGCGGCGAACGGCGACTCAATCGGATTGCTGGTCCGCAGGTGGACCCAGTGCTCCTTGGGAAACGCATAGAAGGTCAGCATCCGCTCCCAGTCTCGATCGAGCACGGCCGCGGCCGCCTCCAGGCCCTGCTGCCGACACCACTGCTGGTACTGGGCCTTCCGCTGCTCCGCCTCCGGCTGCGTCGGGGCATACGGGATCTCGCTCAGCAGCAGCCGAGCCTGAGCCTGGCGCTTTTTGGTCACCTTATCGAGGGCATTGAGGAGCTTATGGTTCCAGCACCGCTGCTCCTGTCAATGGTTATCGAAAAGTGTACCAGTCCAGAGGCATTCCTCAGAGTTGATGATGTGAGAGCTGTACGTCTTTGAGGATCGCAGACAGCTCTCGTCACGGTCCCAGGATCGCTGCGCGCGAGGTGGTCCATATCCAGTCCTTCCTCAGCCGACGCGCTGGTGCGCCTGATAGTCCTTCATCCGGTAACTGTTGCCTTTGATGTTGATCACCCGGCAGTGGTGCAACAGGCGGTCGAGCATGGCCGAGGCGATCACTGAGTCCCCGAACAGCTCCTCCCACTCCGTGAAGCTCTTGTTGGACGTAATCACCGTGCTGGCCCGCTCGTACCGCCACGAGATGAACTGGAAGAACAGGTGCGCCTCTTGCCGGCTGACCGGCATATAGCCGACCTCGTCCACCACGACCAGGGCGACGCGGGCATAGCCCGGGACTTTGAGGGCGCCGGTAGCATCCCGCTTCAGTTTCTCGATCAACCCCGCCATCGTCGTGAAATAGATGCTGATGCCGGAGTAGCAGGCCTTGATCGCCAGGGCGATGGCGAGATGCGTCTTCCCGACTCCTGGCGGCCCCAGAAAAATCACGTTCTCCTTCCGGCCGATGAAGTCGAGGTCGAAGAGGCTCATGACCGCTCGCTTATCCAACTGGTCATGGAAGTGGAACTCGTACGCCTCGATCGTCTTGGCAAACGGCAGCCCGGCCATCTTCAGCGCGGTCTGCAGCCGCCGTTCCTCTTTGGCGCTGACCTCCTCTTGCAACAGCCGATCCAGGAAGCTCAAATAACTCTCGTGCCGAGTCTGGGCCTCCTCCGCCATCGTGGCCACCAGGTGCTGCGCCCGGGTCAGGCGCAGTCGTGCCAGGGTGTCACAGATCCGCTCCAGCACCAGGTCAGACATGGGCCACCTCCAGCAGCGCCTCGTAGACGGCGAGCGGCCGGCGCTGCACCAGCTCGTGGAGCAGCCCATTGGTGAGGAGTCCCTGGGTGGCTTTGGCTTTCCCACACGGCGTCTGGTACTTGCGCCGTCGCTGTTCGAGATCCTGCCGGAGCGCCTCGTAGAAGCGCGGCTGCGCCAGGAGCTGTCCTCTGCCCTGGGGGATCGCGTACTCGGCGGCCAGCGTCTCGTCGTCATAGACCCGCAGTCGGCCATCCGTGATCTTGAGCAGGACCGCTTTGCCCACCAGGGTATGGGGCACCACGTAGCGGTTACCCCCGAAGGCGACCTGACAGTCTTTATAGACTGTCCGGTAGACCTTCTCCGCGGTGTCGTACGGGCGCAATGGCAGCGGCCCCAGCGACGGCTGCTCGCGCTCAAAGCGCAAGCGGACCTGCTCCCGGGTTGTCCCGTGGATCCGCTCCATGGCGACCGTCCTGTTCCACTCCTGCACATCCCGGTTGACCCGGAGGAGATCGCTATAGGTATAGCCCCGCCAGAACCGTTCGCGGAGGTAGTCGATGGGCCGCTCCACCTTCCCCTTCACCCAGGGCGAGTAGGGTGGGCAGGCGAGCGGGGTGTAGCCGGCGTGCGCGCAAAAGTCCAGGAATGTGGCGTTGAACTGCGTTCTGCCGACGTACCGGCGGACCACCACGTTTTTCATGTTATCGTACAGGATCTCCTGGGGCACGCCTCCGAGGACCTGGAAGGCCCGCTGGTGGCAGTCTAAAAACGTTGTCATGGTGCACCGTTCGATGAACTCGATAGTCCATCTGTCGGGAGTACCCCAGCACCAGCAGGAAGACATAGAGGGTCTGCACCTCCCCGGTGGCGGCCACCGTCTGGAACTCCGCGAAGTCCACCTGCGCCTGCTGCCCCGGCATCGTCTCGAACCGTAGGTACGCGATCCGGTCCCGCTGCTCCTTGATCTGGCGGACCGCTCGCTTCACGGTCTCGTAACCTCCGGCATACCCGTGGTGGGTGAGTAGTTCGTGGACCCGCGTCGCCTGATAGTCCTCGGTGCTCAACCACTCCTCGATCATCCGATAGTAGGGCGTCAGTCCCGACGTCCGCTTGGCGACCCGGTATACGGGGAATTCCTGGGTGGCCAGATACTTCTTGACGGTCTGTCGGTGCATCCCCAGTTTCCGGGCGATCGCCCGATTCGAATACCCTTGCCGCTTCAGTGCCCAGATCTCCATGCATTCCTCCTTCCTGACCATCGCCTCCCTCCTCTTTGTGTGTGAGGGATCGATGGTACCGCATGGGTCGAGGAATACCGCCGAGGTGGTACACTTTTCGTGACCATGGTTGGTACATTTTCTCATGACCAGTGACACCATGACGCGGTCGATGAGGTGGTAGGCGTCTTCCTGCCCCTTGTGGGTCAGGTGGAGATAGACCATGGTGGTCTCGATCGTGGCATGGCCCATGTACCCTTGGATGACCCTGAGGTTGACGCCAGCCTCCAACAGGTGGG
>DATMXF010000142.1:0-5044 GCA_035561835.1 Patescibacteria group bacterium | reverse complement strand
ACACTGGAAGAGACGCTCGCGCAGCGTGCGGCTGACCTCACCGCGCGCCGGAAGGCGGCCGCCGAGCGGCTGGCCGCAGCGGTGCAGGAGGAACTGCAGGCTCTCAGAATGGAGAAGGCGGCCTTTGCCGTCCAGGTCAGGCCTCACCCTGGGTCCGAGGGCTTCGCTCTGCAAGCGTACGGAGCGGACGAGGTGGAGTTCCTGATCACTCCGAATCCCGGTGAAGCGTTAAAGCCGCTGGGTCGCATCGCCTCCGGCGGTGAACTGTCACGGGTGATGCTGGCCATCAAGGCTATCCTGGCGGCCTCAGATCAGATTCCGACGCTGATCTTTGATGAAGTGGACGTGGGGATCGGTGGTGGGATGGCCGCAGTGGTAGGCCAGAAGCTCTGGGCTATTGCAGCAGAGCGGCAGGTCCTCTCCATCACACACCTGCCGCAGATTGCGGCCCTGGCCGACCGCCATTTGTCGATTGTCAAGCGTACCGACGGGCCTCGCACAGAAATTGCCGTCCAGGTGCTGGATGGCGAAGAACGGGTTCGCGAAATTGCCAGGATGCTTGGCGCCAAGGGGCGATCAGACACTCCTCTGCACCATGCTCGGGAGATTCTGGAGACTGCCCGACGGTGGAAGGCTGCAATGACGTCAGGCGCTTCCACTTGACAGGGGGGCACAGGCCGTTTATAGTACCTTACGGATTAGTATCGCTAGCTGCGCGAGGAAGGCCGTCGGCCTCCTCGCTCTGTTTGACGGCGTCGATTGAGGAGGAGTAGATCGTGTACGCAATTATCGAGTCGGGAGGCAAGCAACGCCGTGTCAGCCCTGGCGCCCTTGTTACCCTCGAACGAATAGAGGGCGAGGCCGGGAACCAGGTCGAGCTTTCGAACGTTCTGATGGTAGCCGATGGTGATCAGGTGAAGATCGGCACCCCCTACGTACAGGGCGCAGCGGTTGTCAGTGAGATCGTCCGGCAGGGACGTGGGCCCAAGGTTATGATCTTCAAGTTCAAACGGCGAAAGCGCTATCGGCGTACGCAGGGCCATCGCCAGGCGCAGACCACGTTGAGAGTCAAAGACATCAGGGTCTAGGGTTTAGGGTCTAGGGTTTAGGGCGTGGTTTTTCTATACCCTATACGCTAGACCCTCTACCCTGATTTGGGAGGTGAAGGATGGCACATAAAAAAGGTATGGGAAGCTCCCGGAATGGCCGGGATAGCCAAAGCCAGCGACTGGGCATGAAGGCTGCTGCAGGGCAGACCGTACCGGCCGGCAGTATTCTGATCCGCCAGCGTGGCACTCGTTTCAAGCCAGGTAAGAATGTCGGGATCGGCTCCGACGATACGCTGTTTGCCAAAGTGTCCGGGGTCGTCACGGTCGAGCACCGCGGAGGACAAGGCCGTTTCCTCAGCGTCATCGGTGCCTGACGGTCCAGGGTATAGAGGATAGGGTGTGGGGTCTTGGGGATGGGCGCTTGCTTCACCCGCTACACCCTAGGTCCTAGACCCTCGTATTTTGATGTTCGTCGATGAGGCCCGCATTCGTGTCGAGGCAGGAGACGGCGGCCGGGGTTGCGTCAGCTTCCGGCGCGAGGCGTATGTTCCTCGAGGCGGGCCCGACGGCGGCGACGGCGGCGACGGCGGGAGCGTGTACCTTGTTACCAGTCGTTCATATCGGACATTGGACGACCAGTCGTACCAACGGCACTATCGAGCCGAGAATGGCGCGCACGGACGCGGTAAGACCATGCATGGTCGACGCGGCGCTACCCTGACCATCTCAGTTCCGCTTGGTACGGTGGTTGTTGATGACGAGACGGGAGAGCTGCTGGGTGACTTGGTTGAAGACGGAGTGCAACTGCTGGTTGCCAGAGGCGGGAAAGGCGGTCGGGGTAATGCTCGCTTTGCCACCCCGACGCGACAGGCTCCTCGGTACGCCCAGCCCGGGGAACCCGGGCAGAAGCGCCGACTTCACCTCACCTTGAAACTGCTGGCCGATGTCGGTCTGATCGGCCTGCCCAATGCAGGAAAATCGGCTCTGCTGTGCTGTATTTCGGCTGCTCAGTCGAAGGTGGCCGAGTATCCCTTCACCACACTGACCCCGCACCTTGGAACCGTCGAGATTGATTCGCTGGGCGCCTTCGTGGTGGCCGACATCCCTGGTTTGATCGAGGGAGCATCCTCAGGCGCAGGTCTTGGAATCCGTTTCCTGCGACATATCGAGCGGACCCGCTTGTTAGCGCATGTCATTGATGTCTCCGACACTGCAAGGGATCCCCTGGAAGCGTTATCGGTGATCGAGGAAGAACTCCGGGCGTTCAATCCTGAACTGCTGGAGCGCCCTCGCATCATTGCCGCCAATAAGATCGATCTTCCTCATGACAGGCATCTCTCTGCGCTGCGCGCGCTCTGCGCAGAGCGTGGTCTTCCGCTTTTTCCGCTGTCAGCCATGACGACTGAGGGGGTTCAACAACTCGTCGGATACCTGGCCGATCAACTTCAGACTAGTTCCGAGTTCCAAGTTCCGAGTTTCGAGTTGCATGTGCCGGGTGTTGGGAGCCACGCGAGAGATCTGAGTGAGTAGAACGCGAAACTTGAAACCCGAAACTGCGAAGCCGTCAGTGCTGAACGCTCCATGAGTCGCGAAGAAAGATCCTCACCGGATGCCAGGGCCGCCGCGCGTGAGGCAAAACGGCTGGTTGTGAAGGTCGGCTCTGCCGTCCTGTCTAAGGGCGATAGCGCCCTGCACCAGGCTACGTTGGAGCGGATCGCCCGTGAGCTCGTCTGGCTCAGGAAGAAAGGATATCAGGTAGTCCTGGTCTCCTCTGGCGCCATTCTGGCAGGGATGGATCGGCTTGGGCTGACCGAGCGGCCCGGAAGCATCCCATTGAAACAAGCTGCTGCCGCTGTCGGCCAGAGCCTGCTCATGCGTCGTTATGAGGAGATCTTCTCGCCGTATGGCCAGAAGCTGGGGCAGCTTTTGCTGACCCAGGACGACTTTCGTTCGCGACACCGGTACCTCAATGCGCGCAATACCTTATTCACGCTGCTCCATCTGGGCGTCCTCCCGGTTATCAACGAGAACGATACGGTGGCCGTGGAGGAGATCAGGTTTGGGGATAATGACCATCTTTCGGCGTTGGTGGCGACGCTGCTCGGGGCGGACCTGCTTGTCATTCTGACCGATCTGGACGGGTTGTATACGGCTGATCCGCGGAAAGATCCTGACGCAAGGCTCGTCCATGAGGTGCCCCGACGGTCTACGTCGCTCCACTTCTGGGCCGACGAGTCGGGGACCGGGCTCGGAACGGGTGGGATGGTCACAAAGGTGAAAGCGGCGCGCGCGGCCGCGGCTACCGGCGTCCCTACCATCATTGCGAACGGGCTTGTGGAGGGGAACCTGGAGCGGATCGTGCGTGGCGAGGCGGTCGGCACCCTTTTTCAGGCGTCAGCGTCCAGGATGCGAAGCCGAAAGCGCTGGCTGGCGTTTGCGACAGCGCGTCGGGGACGGATTACTGTGGATGCCGGGGCGAGGGAGGCGCTCATCCGTAACGGCAAGAGCCTTCTACCCTCCGGGGTCGTCTCAGTCGATGGCGGGTTCGAGGGAGGCGAGGTGGTGAGTCTCTGTGACATCGACGGCGCAGAGTTCGCGAGGGGCGTGGCGAACTATGACGCCGAACAGGTGGAACGGATCAAGGGCATCAGAACCGACCAGATCGAGGATGTGCTTGGTGCTAAGCCGTTCGATGAGGTAGTGCACCGGGACAACCTGGTGATACTGGTATAAAAATAGTTGTGAGTGTTAAGTGTTGAGTTGGGGACCGAAAAACAGAAACTGAAAACTAACAACTAGAAACTTGAAACTGACATTTTGACAGTAAGGGACCAAATGACAGCAGAGATGGTGCGGGAGCTTGGAGCAGCAGCGCGGCTTGCGGCTCGGGCCCTCGCCATGGTGGTGCCGGAGGTGAAGAACCGTGCGGTGGCGGCCATGGCGGACGCGCTGTGGAGCGGCCGGACGGCGATCCTCTCAGCGAACGCGCTCGATCTGGCGGAAGCCACGTCAGCGCGCCATCCGTCTGCGTTGCTGGACCGACTGGCTCTCGACGAAAGACGGATTGAGAAGATGGCGGCCGGCGTACGACAAGTGGCGGCGCTTCCCGATCCTGTCGGTGAGATCACCGGAATGTGGCGCCGCCCAAACGGTCTGCTCGTCGGTCGGATGCGGGTACCGATCGGGGTCATCGGCGTCATCTACGAGGCCAGGCCGGGGGTCACTGCCGACGCGGCGGCTCTCTGTTTGAAGTCCGGGAACGCCGTCATCCTGAAAGGGGGTCGGGAGGCGATCCGCAGCAACCGGGTTATCAGCAATCTGCTCGCGGACGCCGCTATATCACACGGCCTGCCCAAGGGCTGTGTGGCGTTCATCGATTCGGTTGATCGGGAGGCGGTCAATCACCTGCTGCAACTTACGGGGCTTGTGGACCTGATCATCCCTCGAGGAGGCGAGGAGCTGATTCGGACGGTGCAGCGGACCTCAACGGTTCCGGTGCTGGCCCACGACAAAGGACTCTGTCACACCTACGTCGATGAAGGCGCCGACCTGCAGATGGCCGAGGAGATCGCCTTTAACGCGAAGGTTGAACGACCGGGTGTGTGCAATGCTATGGAGAGCCTGCTGGTGCATGAGCGGGTGGCTGCGCTCTTTCTGCCACGGATCGTCGAGCGGTTACAGGAGGCGGGGGTTGAGGTTCGGGGGTGCCCTCGAACACGGGCCTTGGTTCAGGGCATTGTGCCTGCCACCGAGGTAGACTGGGACACCGAGTATCTCGACCTGATCCTGTCGGTCAAGGTGGTCGGCTCGTTTGACGAGGCGGTGGCGCACATCGCCGTGCACGGCTCCGGCTTGGCCGAGGCGATCGTCACGGCGGATCATGGCCGGGCCATGCGCTTCCTTCGGGAGGTCGATGCCGGCGCTGTCTTCGTCAACGCTTCTACTCGTTTTACTGACGGCTGGGAGTTCGGGATGGGAGCCGAGATGGGGATCAG
>DATMXF010000141.1:0-4592 GCA_035561835.1 Patescibacteria group bacterium | reverse complement strand
GAGGACGGCCTCGCGGGCATCTGTGATCGTCACCAGCTCATCTGCTTTGCGATCGCCCTCTGGAACGGGCGCGACCCGATCCTCAAGGAGCGACTCTTCGGCTTGACGGGAAACGAAGGCAATCATGGTGAAGACGTCAAGGAGTATTACTTCTACCTGGACTCGACTCCCACCCACTCGTATATGAAGTATCTCTACAAGTACCCTCAGGCAGAGTTCCCGTATGACCGGCTGGTGGACGAAAACCGTCGGCGCGGACGAAGCGCCCCAGAGTATGAACTGCTGGACACGGGCGTCTTCGATGAGGATCGCTACTTTGACATCGTTGTTGAATACGCCAAAGCGAGCGCAGAGGACATCCTCATCCGGATCAGCGCGGTGAACCGTGGGTCAACCCCCGCCGAGTTGCACCTGCTGCCGACGCTCTGGTTCCGCAACACCTGGTCCTGGGGCTACGACGAGCCACGGCCAAGCCTGCGACGGATGAAGAGCCGGGAGGGTCATGCCGCCATCGAGGTAAGTCATCCATACTATGGCCTGCGATGGCTCTACTGCGAAGGCTCGCCAGAGCTGCTCTTCACCGAAAATGACACGAACAGTCGACGGCTGTACGGGGCCGACAACGGCACACCCTATGTGAAGGATGGCATCAACGAGTACATCATCCACGGTATGAAGGGGGCGGTGAACCCTGAGCCGGTAGGGACGAAGGCGGCCGCTCACTATCCTTTGACCCTCGGCCCGGGAGAGTCGGTACAGATGCGGTTGCGGTTTACGGATACAGAGATCCCACCCACCAGCGGGGATCTCTTCGGGGTTGACTTCGACCGGATCTTCTCAGAGCGTCAGCGCGAAGCGGAAGAGTTCTACGCCTCGGTGATTCCCCAGAACCTCTCGCCAGACGCTCGGGCTGTCATGCGCCAAGCGTTCGCCGGGTTGCTGTGGTCCAAGCAGTTTTACCATTACGCCGTCGAACAGTGGCTCACGGGCGATCCAGCCTTTCCCCCGTCCCCCCAAGCGCGGCTGCGCGGTCGCAACTACGAGTGGACCCACCTCTACAATGCCGACGTCATCTCTATGCCCGACAAGTGGGAGTATCCCTGGTATGCGGCCTGGGATCTCGCCTTCCACTGCCTCCCGCTGGCGCTCGTCGATTCGGACTTTGCCAAAGAGCAACTGGTGCTGATGCTGCGCGAGTGGTACATGCATCCTAACGGGCAACTCCCCGCCTACGAATGGGCCTTCGGCGACGTGAACCCTCCCGTGCACGCCTGGGCGGCCTGGCGCGTCTACAAGATCGAAAAGAAGCGCCGCGGCAGAGGGGATCTGGCATTCCTTGAGCGGGTCTTCCACAAGCTGCTGCTCAACTTCACCTGGTGGGTCAACCGAAAGGACGCCGAAGGACGGAACGTCTTCCAAGGCGGCTTCCTGGGGCTGGATAACATCGGCATCTTTGACCGCAGTCAGCCGCTGCCCACGGGAGGACACATCGAGCAGGCTGACGGAACGAGCTGGATGGGGATGTACACGCTGAACCTGCTGGCGATCGCCCTGGAACTCGCGCGCGACAACCCGGCGTACGAGGATGTGGCCAGCAAGTTTTGGGAGCACTTCGTCTACATCGCCCACGCGATGAACACCCTCGGCTTATGGGACGACGCAGACGGCTTCTACTACGACGTGCTGCACCTGCCGGACGACCGTCACGTACCCCTGAAGGTGCGGTCGATGGTAGGCCTTATCCCACTGTTTGCCGTCGAGACGCTGGACCCGGAACTGTTGGATCGGCTCCCCAGTTTCAAGCGGCGCTTGGAGTGGTTCATCGACCATCGTCCGGATCTTACCCAGGGTTGTGCCTGTATGCGGACGCCGGGGCGAGAGGCGCGGCGACTGCTGTCCATCGCGAATCCCGAGCGACTGCGCCGGGTGCTCACGCTGATGCTCGATGAGCGGGAATTCCTCTCGCCGTACGGGATTCGCGCGATCTCACGCTACCATTACGATCACCCGTTCACGCTCACGGTAGACGGTATGGAGCACCGGGTGAACTACGAGCCGGCCGAATCGAGCACGGGGCTGTTCGGGGGCAATTCGAACTGGCGCGGGCCGATCTGGTTCCCGATGAACTATCTGATCATCGAGTCACTCCAGAAATTCCATTACTACCTAGGCGACGACTACACTGTCGAGTGCCCCACCGGTTCCGGCCGGATGATGACCTTATGGGAAGTGGCCACAGAAATCTCTCGTCGGCTGAGCCGCATTTTCCTGCGTGGCCCGGATGGCCGGAGGCCGGTATACGGGGCAACGGAGAAGTTTCAGCAGGATCCCCACTGGCGCGACCTGGTGTTCTTCTATGAGTACTTCCACGGCGACAATGGCTCGGGGATCGGCGCCAGCCACCAGACCGGCTGGACCGGGCTCGCAGCCAAGCTGATGCAGCAGTGCGGCGAATAAGCATTATGTCCCCGGAATCCAGGCAACTGTTCGAGCTCTTGCGGAGGCAGGACGGGACGACCCATGCTATTGAACGGTCTCTGCGACCACGTTAGTTTCGATCTATCCCGTCCTGTTTAGCTTTGACCATGTTTCCCTACGTGCAAAATCAATCTACAAGTTAGGCAAGTGTATGCAAGAGGCCGCCGCTGATAGAGCAAGGATTGTTGCACCTCCTCCAGTGATTTACCTGGGGGTTCTGGGCCTTGGTCTACTTCTCGAGTGGCGTTGGCCAACTCGTCTACTGAACAGGTCTCTGGCTGTGAGTGTGGGATCAGCCATACTTATTACTGGAGTGATCGGATTAGCCGCCGCGATCCGAACCCTGTGGCGTGCCCACACGCCTATCAATCCATACAAAGCCACGACAGCGGTTGTAACCGGTGGTCTATTTCGGTTTTCACGAAATCCGATTTACGTTTCAGATACGCTCATCTATGTCGGCCTATCACTGGCTCTCAACGCATGGTGGGCGCTTGCATTAACGCCTGTGGTAGTCTGGATCATGCAAGTCGGCGTTATCGTGCGGGAAGAGGAATACCTAGAACGCACATTCGGAGAAGATTACCTTCGGTATAAGCGGCAGGTCCGTCGCTGGCTCTAAGTATCGGCCAACGTTCTGCAGCCGCGCGTGGCGCCAGGGCACTTGTCTAACCCCGGGTTGCAGGACGACGTGCCGCAACCGATGCGCGCCTGAACCGGTACGATGAGGAGACCCAAGTGATGACTGCTATCTTTCAGCCGCCAAGCGGAGGCGTTCAAGAGAGCCCGTTCTTTCGCTTCACTGTCGGGGTCCTCAGGATTATGTATGGGATTCTGTGGCTCCAGCAAGCCAAGTGGAAGGTGCCGCCAGACTTCGGAATGAAGGCGGGGGATGGGCTGTGGTACTGGTTGAACCAGGCCATCCAATATCCGACCTGGAGCGTCCACCATGCGTTTCTGACGAACATAGTCCTGCCCAACTTTATCCTCTTTGGCTACCTGACCCTGCTGACGGAGGCCTTTATTGGCCTCAGCCTCACCTTCGGGCTCTTTGCCCGCTTGGGGGGACTGGTTGGATTCTTGATGGCCATCAACGTGACCCTCAGCGTCCTGAGGGTGCCGCACGAGTGGCACTGGACCTACTTCATGATGATCGGCTACAGCGTGCTCTTCCTCTCCTTCCCATCCGGGCGAATGCTGGGGCTTGATAGCCTGCTTTCGCGGCGGCTCGCGAAGAAGCGAGGGCCCCGCGCTCGGCTTCTCTCACGATTCGTCTAATGGCTTCCATGAGTTCCCTCCCGCGGGACCGCCTCCGCGCCAGACAGCTACAGCTTACTCCTACCGCCCATAATAGTTACTTAGAGGTGGGAGAAAGGCCTTGACGGCTTTCCCGGCGAGATTTAGACTGGTGTTAGACCAGTAGGAAAGGAGTGTGTATGGACAGCGTCGGAGCGTACGAAGCCAAGACCCATCTGCCTCAGCTCCTGGAACGTGTTGCCAAGGGTGAGAAGATTACCATCACCAAGCACGGCATCCCTGTTGCCACGCTGCAGCCTGCACGGGCCATGAAGGCGACCTCCGTGCGGGACACCATCGACCAGTTGAAGCGATTTCGCAGCAGGCATCGCCTCGCCGGATTGTCGATTCGTGAAATGATCGAAGCAGGACGACGCTGATGTCCGCGCGATTTGTCGTTGACAATTCGGTCGTCATGGCGTGGTGCTTTGAGGACGAGGCAAACCGTTACGCTGATGCCGTTCTCGAGAGCCTCAGTGCCGGCGAGGCCTTCGTGCCCGCCATCTGGCCTCTGGAGGTCGGCAACATCCTGCTTGTGGCGGAACGGAAGAAACGCCTCAGCGAGGCCTCGGTCGTCCGCTTCCTCGCTCTGGTCAGCAACCTACCGATCACAGTCGAACAGGAGACACCTGAACGGATGCTGACGGACATTCTCTCGCTGGCGCGGACCCACCATCTGTCAACCTATGATGCCTCCTACCTCGATCTTGCCATGAGGCTGGGATTGCCCATAGCCACTCAGGACGCTTCCTTGTCCAAGGCCGCCAAGGCATGCCGGGTCTCCACCTTTGATCCAGCGAGCACGCATGCGCGGAAAT
>DATMXF010000140.1:0-4443 GCA_035561835.1 Patescibacteria group bacterium | reverse complement strand
CGAAGCTATCGGGGACGATCAGCGCCTCTTCCATGAAGTGGACCGTCCCCTTCGGCGGCCCCGTCGTACCGGAGGTGAAGAGGAGGACCGAGACGTCCAACCGATCCCGCCGCACCGGATCGCATGTCGGATCGCCGCCATCGAGAAGCGCCTGATAGCTCAGATACCCCTTCCGCTCGATCTCCTCCTGCGCGCCACCGACGACAATGACATGCCTGACCGTGTGAAGCAGGGGCCGGGCCTGCTCGAACTCCTCCAGCAGTGGAGCGGCAACGATGACCGCCTTGGCCTCCGTGCTGTTGCAGATGTGCACGATCTCGGCCCTGGAAAAGAGGACAGAGGTCGGAACGATCACCGCGCCGATCTTCAGAACCGCGAAGTTGGCCACGATCGCCGGCGGGATATTCGGCAGGCGCAATACCACCCGGTCTGCCTCCTCGATCCCCAGCCGCGTGAGCGCGCTCCCAAACCTGTTAACCTGATCCAGCAGCGCTTTGTATGGGATCTGTTTGTCTTCGAAGTAGAGGGCCGCTCGGTTACCATTCCCTGCGGCTACGGTCTTATCCAGTAACTCCTCGGTGCTGTTGAACCGCTGAGGGAGGTGTGCGAACTCCGGGAGCGTGTAGACGCGGTGCGGCCGGAATTCTTTTGGAGGCAGGTATTCGACAGGAATCTGACCCATCTCTCCTCCTTGTTAGAGGCGCCCGCCATATCCTCTTACAGGATAAAGCGGGCCAATGAGGTATGCCGATAGTCAGATAATCAAACCTCGTTTTATCGGTCGGCTAGAACGTGTGCCGTCTCGTAGCCAAGTCGTTCGGAGAGCTTGGTCGCCGCTGTCTTGACAAGCGGGGCGAGTTTATGTTCGATCCGCTCAAGAGAGAACCGGGAGATGGGACCGGATAGACCGATGCTGGCCACCACCTTTCCGGAATAGTCTCTCACGGGAGCGGCAATACACCGTACCCACGGCTCGTACTCTTCATTATCAACGGCGAACCCAAGCTTGGCCACCTCACGGAGGTGCTCCCGAAACGCCTGGGGGTCAGTAATCGTATGCTCGGTCAGTTTGCGCATCGGTTGATGTTGAAGGATGCTGTCTAGCCGGTCGGCCGACTCGTAGGCCAGTTGCGCCTTTCCTGCGGCAGTACAGTGAACCGGGAGACGTCGCCCAGGAAACGATACGACCCGAATGATCTGATTGGTGTCCTGAACAAGAACATAGATGACTTCCGATCCTTCTAGAACGGCAAGATAGGCGGTTTCATCGCACCGGTTCACCAACTCTTCGATGATCGGCCTGGCCTGGCGCCGAAAGCCGAGATGGTGGAGGAAGACGTTGGCCACCTCGAACGGCTTGATCCCCAAGCGGTAGTTGGCGGTCTTTTTATCCTGCTCAATATAGCCACGAACCTCAAGGGTGGCCAGCAGCCGAAAGACGTTGTTTTTAGGTAGATGAAGCTTCTCGGCGAGTTCCGTAACGCCCAACTCCCCTGTCTGATAATCGAACGACTCCAGGATGTCAAGCGCTCGATCGACAGACTGGACGAGATAATCGGCCTTTTCTTTCTTTCGATGGTCCATGCACCCCTCGCACACTATTCGACAAAGCAAGGTAACGATTATTCGACACATACTGCCATTGCTTAGCGGAAAATTCGATGGCAGATGGAAGGAAAAACGGTGTGACTATAGAAGGGTGTTCTATTTTTGTCAACGCAAAAATGGCGGGCCTACTTTACCGGCCGTTCGTCAAAGATCGCCGTACCGACACGAACCAGCGTGGCCCCCTCTTCGATGGCGATCTCGTAATCGTGGCTCATCCCCATTGAGAGGTGATGGAGCGGGTAGTCGGGACAGGCCTTGGCCGCCTGGTCTCGTAGTAGCCGGAGCCTGCGGAAGAAGGGGCGGACGTCCTGAGGATTTTTGCGGTAAGGTGGGATGGCCATCAGGCCTTCGATAGTCAGATGTGTATATTGCTCGCAGGCTTGGAACAGAGGCAGAAGGTCGTGTTCGAGGATCCCGCCCTTACTCAGTTCGCCACCGAGGTTGACCTCAACAAGAACCCGTACCTGCTTCGCTAAGGCGACCCCATGCCGGTCCAGGGCGGCAGCCAGCTTTACGGAATCAAGCGAATGGATCAGCTCAAACAGCTCAGCGGCAGATCGACTTTTGTTTGTCTGTAAGTGACCGATCAAATGCCATGTGACCGGAAGCGCACTCAGGAGGGCAATCTTATCCGACGCCTCCTGGACTCGATTCTCGCCCAGTGCCGTTACGCCGGCATCGATCGCCTCTCGGATACGGGGAACCGGTACGGTCTTGGTGACGACGACCAGTTCTGCATCATCAGGGTCACGACCAACGCGGTGAGCCGCCTCGGTCATCCGCTGCCTGACCTGCTCTATCCGATCTTTTACCCGTTCCGACAAGCTTACCCTTCTTCACTTCCTGTCCCTACATGCACCGCCGTAAGGCGTGGTCCGGATGGCTTGCCCGGAGCTCCGCGATCCCCTCAAACCGCAACAGCCGACGGCAGTTCGGGCAGACATTTTCCGATCCGCCGATCGGCAACAAGCAGTGCGGACAGGTGGTCATCGATCTGCCTGAAGACAGGAGCATCTGAAACAGTTTGCTGAGTCGCATCATTGACGTATCCCCCCTTCCCTGGCACGCTCAAGAAGGAGCTTCCCCAGTTTGCTAATCGGCCTGGCGCCGCAAAAAGGTCGGGATATCCAACTCGTCCCCATCAAGGTCCGCCGATCTCAGTTCCGGGTCGCGAAGCGTGAACTGCTCATCGGCAGCCTCGCGCCCGATCGTCCCGCGCTTCCTGAGGAAGCCCCCGCGCTCAGCGGCTTTGGCTGCGTACGCCTTCATTTCGACCATGTTTTTTGAAGACCCATCCTCTTTTACTGAAGCAGCGGCCTCAAATCCGGTGGCGATCACCGTTACACAGACACTATCTTTCAGCGATTCGTTAATCACCGCCCCGAAGATGATATTGGCATCTTGATGGGCCGACTTGCAGATTATGGAGCTGGCCTCATTCACCTCGTACAACGACAGCGCCGGACCGCCGGTAATGTTGATGAGGACGCCCTTGGCGCCGTCGATGGAGACGTTTTCCAGAAGTGGGCTGTTGATCGCCTTGACGGCCGCTTCGGAGGCCGCGCTCTCTCCCGACGCCACACCGGCCCCCATCATGGCAATCCCGCGCTCCGACATGATGGTCTTGACATCGGCAAAGTCCAGGTTGATCAGACCAGGCACCATGATGAGGTCCGCAATCCCCTGCACCGCCTGACGCAACACGTCGTCGGCAATCCTGAATGCGTCGGTTAGTGAGGTCTGTCGTTCTACAACCTGCAGCAACCGCTGGTTCGGAATGGTGATCAAGGTGTCGACGCTCTCACACAGCGCAGTAAGCCCACGAGACGCATGACCCTCTCGGACCTTACCCTCAAACGAAAATGGCTTGGTCACGACTCCAACCGTCAGGATACCCAACTCCTTGGCGAGGTTCGCGATGACAGGTGCCGCGCCGGTCCCTGTCCCTCCTCCCAGCCCGGCGGTAATGAACACCATATCCGCGCCTTCCAGGAGGCTCAGGATCTTGTCGGTATCCTCAAGCGCCGCTTGTCGCCCGATCTCCGGATTCGCCCCCGCCCCCAAACCCCTCGTGACACTGGCGCCAATCTGAAGCTTAGTGTCTACCGGAGACATTCCGAGCGCCTGCGTGTCGGTATTCACCACAAAAAACTCAACTCCGGTGAAATCCGATGCCGACATCCGATTCACCGCATTGGACCCCCCGCCCCCAACTCCGATCACCTTAATCCTGGCTGTGTGCTCAGCGTCGATCTCCAGCGCAAATGGCATCTCCACCTCCCCTCGAAAGTCGTTGTTGAATGTTGGATCTTACAGGAAATCGCTAAACCACTGCCTCATCCGATTGATGATCTTATCCACCAGGCTTTGATCCGCCGGCCTGCTGAACCGATGCTGGTCCAGATGCGCGGCGCCGTACAGCACGAGGCCCACGCCGGTTGCGTGCATCGGCGAGCTGACCACCTCCTTCAGGCCGCCCACGCCGGATGGGATCCCCAGCCGTACCGGCAGATCGAAGATCTGCTCAGCCAGCTCCGGCACGCCCGCCATCGCCGATGACCCGCCGGTCACCACAATGCCGGCGGCCACCTGCTGCATCAATCCGGCCCGCCGCACCTCCAGTCCCGCATGCGTGAAAATCTCATCCATCCTTGGCTGGACAATCTCGCACAACATCTGCCGCGAGAGCAAGCGGGGTTTGCGACCGCCGACGCTGGGGACCTCCACTACCTCCTCGCCTCCTGTCAGAGAGGCCAGCGCGCAACCATACTGGCGCTTGATCTCCTCGGCGCACTGCGGGGGCGTCCTGAGTCCGATGGCAATGTCATGGGTCAG
>DATMXF010000139.1:0-4173 GCA_035561835.1 Patescibacteria group bacterium | reverse complement strand
AAGAGGTTCGTCCCGGATCGGGCTACGAGCGGTCACTCGAGCTTCTGGCCAATGCGCGGCGAATGGCGCCGGGGTCAGTCACGAAGTCAGGGGTCATTGCGGGGTTTGGGGAGACATGGCAAGAACTGCTCCGGACGATGGCGGACCTGAGGGAGGTCGATTGCGATATCCTGACGCTGGGACAATACCTGCGGCCAAGTTACGCACATGTGCCGATCAGGAAGTATTATACTCCTGAGGAGTTCAGAGAATTGAAGGTGATCGGGGAAGGGATGGGATTCAAGCACGTGGAGTCCGGGCCGTTGGTCCGGAGTTCGTATCATGCCCGCGGTCAGGCTGAGGAGGTTGGCCGGAAGCGTGAGAGTAGTCGGTCTGCGCCTGCCCGTGCTATGGGATAGCACGCAGACAGGTGCGGATAGGTACAGGCAGGGAGGACTGAGCTATGCGGACGTTAGAGCGGAAGGAGCTGGTGGATCTGCTTCGGCAGATGCTCCTGATGCGTCGGTTCGAGGAGAAGTGCGCGGAGATGTACACCATGGGGAAGATCGGCGGCTTCCTCCATCTGTATATCGGCCAGGAGGCGGTGGCGACAGGCGCCATCTCCGTATTACGACCGGACGACTATGTCATTGCCAGCTACCGGGAACACGGCCATGCCTTAGCGAGGGGCTGCGATCCAGGGAAGATCATGGCGGAGCTGTTCGGGCGGGCTGACGGCCTCTGTAAGGGTAAGGGCGGTTCGATGCACCTGTTCGACAAGAGCCATAACTTCCTGGGGGGCCATGCGATCGTGGCCGGGCAGATCCCGATCGGGACCGGCGCCGCCTTCGCGAGCCAGTACGAGGGGAAGGATCAGGTCACGCTCTGCTTTTTTGGAGACGCTGCCGTCAACCAGGGGGTGTTTCATGAGGCGTTCAATCTGGCAGCCCTGTGGCACCTGCCGATCGTCTATATCTGTGAGAACAACCGCTACGGCATGGGGACAGCCGTAGAGCGCGCGACGCCGATCAAGGAACTGTACCGACGGGCTGAGGCGTACGGGATACCCGGCGAGGCGGTGGATGGGATGGATGTTCTGGCCGTTCGGGAGTGTGTAGGATTGGCTGTTGAACGGGCGCGACGAGAACGCATCCCATCCCTCATTGAGGCGAAGACGTATCGATTCCGCGGACACTCGATGGCGGATCCAGGGACCTATCGAACGAAAGAGGAGATCGAGCGGGAAAAGCAACGGGATCCCCTTGTACTGTTCCGTAATCATCTCACGGCGGAGGCGATGCTCAAGGAGTCGGATTGGAAGGCGCTGGAGAAGGAGGTCCGAGCCACAGTGGAGGAGGCCGTCCGGTACGCCGATGCCTCCCCGGAGCCGCCGGTGGAGTGGCTGTGCACCGACGTCTACGTCTCAGAGCGTTGAGGGAGGCAACGAACGCATGGCAATTATAACCTATCGAGAGGCCCTGAATCAGGCCCTGCGCGAAGAGATGCGCCGGGATCCTCGTGTGTTCCTTATGGGCGAGGAGGTGGGCCTGTACCAGGGGGCCTATAAGGTCAGTCAAGGCCTGCTTGAGGAGTTCGGCCCGAAACGGATTATCGATACCCCGATCAGCGAGGCCGGGTTCACCGGCGTCGGCATCGGAGCGGCGATGGTCGGCTTGCGGCCGATTATAGAGATGATGACCTTTAACTTCGCGCTGGTGGCGATCGATCAGATCGTCAATCAGGCGGCCAAGATTCTGTACATGTCCGGCGGTCAGTACAATGTCCCGATGGTCATTCGTGGCCCCGGCGGCCCGGCGCATCAATTGGCGGCTCAGCACTCTCAGAGCATGGAGTCGTACTTCTACCATGTTCCCGGTCTCAAGATCGTGCGCCCGGGGACGCCCAAGGATGCGAAGGGCCTCCTCAAGAGCGCGATCCGGGACGATGACCCGGTCATCTTCATCGAGTCGGAGCTGCTGTACGGGACCAAGGGCGAGGTGCCGGATGGCGAGTACACCATCCCGCTTGGGGTCGGCGAAATCAAGCGGGAAGGGCGCGATGTTACTATTGTCGCCTACTCGACGATGCTCCTGCTGGCCTTACAGGCGGCAGAGGATCTGGAGAAGGAGGGGATCTCGGTGGAGGTAGTGGATCCGCGGACGCTTCGCCCGCTGGATACCGAGCTCATCATCGAGTCGGTCAGGAAGACCAATCGGGCTGTGGTGATGGAGTCCGGCGCCGGGTTCGGCGGGATTGGGACGGTGATCGGGGAGATCATTTCTGAGCAGGCCTTCGATTACCTGGATGCACCGGTGGAGCGAGTAACCGGCGCGAACGCCCCGACGCCATATGCGAAGAATCTTGAGCGTGCCAAGGCCCCGAGCAAAGAACGGGTTGTTGCAGCGGTCAAAAAGGTCCTGGCGATCTAGAAAGGGTATAGGGTGTGGGGTATAGGGTATAGTCTCAAGAGTCAGAGGTTCTGATCCGCTCTTTCATTGCGGTCTCCTCCTTAGCTTTTCTCAATACCCTAAACCCTAGACCCTTTACCCTACACCCTGTCTTTACGAAAGGACAAGACGATGGCCATTTCTGTGGTCATGCCTCGGTTGAGCGATACCATGGAGGAGGGAAAGATCCTTCGATGGCTGAAGAAAGAGGGGGATCGAGTAGAGGGGGGTGACATCATCGCCGAGATCCAAACCGACAAGGCCGACATCGAGATGGAAGCCTTTGGGTCAGGCACTCTTCGAACAATTCTCATCGGGGCGGGCGAGTCAGCGCCGGTCGGCCACCTGATCGGAGTGATCGCCGAGGAGGATGAGGATATTTCGACGCTACTACCTCCTGTTATGGGCTTAGCCGTTCAATCCGCGTCGCCAATTCGTCCAGGCGCTCCTGCGCCGACTCCTCCCGTTATTCAGATGGTCGCCTCCGGGCGCATCAAGGCTTCACCCCTGGCGAAGAGGTTCGCACGAGAGCAGAAGATCGATCTGTCGATGGTGAGTGGATCCGGCCCGGGTGGAAGGGTAATCCGCCGGGATGTGGCTGCCGTGATTCCATCGGCTGCGGCATCCGGTCAGCGGGCGCCATCGATCTCGCCGGCGCCGTCGGTTGCAAAACGAGCTGTCGCGGCTGGCTCACCCACGCCATCGGTAGAGTTTGAGGACCGGGATCTCTCCCCAATGCGTAGGGCGATTGCGAAGCGCGTGGCCCAGAGCATGACAACCGTACCGCACTTTTACCTGACGGTTGAGGTGGCCATGGATAAGGCCACGGAGTTGCGTGAGTCGATACAGGCGCAGACGTCAGACCTCAAGGTAACCTTCACCGACATCATCATCAAGGCTGTTGCCATTGCGCTCGGGCGGCATCCGGCGGTCAATGCATCATTCTGGGGAGAACAGATTCGCGTCTACTCCCAGGTCAATATCGGCATTGCGGTGGCTCTTGAAGAGGGATTGATTAACCCGGTGTTACGCGACTGTGGTCGAAAAAGTCTGGCACAGATCGCCAGGGAGACGAAGAGCTTAGTCGAGCGAGCCAGAGCTCAGAAGTTGAGGTCTGAAGAGTACGCCGGGGCGACTTTTACCCTTTCGAACCTTGGCATGTATGAGATAGAAGAGTTCACCGCCATCATCAACCCGCCCGAGGCCGCCATCCTGGCAATCGGCAGGATCCAGAGCAAGCCAGTCGTGGTAGATGGAGGAGTGCAGATCGGTCAACGAATGCGGATGACGCTTTCGTGCGATCATCGGGCGGTGGATGGCATGACTGGGGCGATATTCCTCCAAGAGGTCAAGCGGCTACTTGAACATCCGCTTGACCTCATTCTATAGCGGTAGATGCGATGGGGCAGGACGAGCGAACGTTTGATTTGGCGGTAGTTGGGGCGGGCCCTGGCGGATACGTCGCATCGATCCGCGCCGCCCAACTCGGGATGCGGGTGGCTCTCGTCGAGCGGGATCGCCTGGGTGGGATCTGTCTCAACTGGGGGTGTATTCCGACGAAGGCATTGCTTCAGAGCTCGCATCTCCTTTCCCTCCTACGCCGTGCCGAGGAGTTTGGGATTCACGCGGAGAACCTCCGGGGAGATTTCGGCATTGCCGTGAAGCGGAGCCGCGAGAAGGCCGAGCGACTGTCCAAGGGCATCGAGCACCTGTTGCGTAAGAACAAAGTCGCCGTCTTCATGGGGGA
>DATMXF010000138.1:0-2970 GCA_035561835.1 Patescibacteria group bacterium | reverse complement strand
ACTTGTCAAGATTCGCCATGGTCTGCTGTGGACCTGACTGCTGCCGGACAGGCCGACAAACACGACAGTGCCGGTCAGCCGCAGTCCCGAGCGAGACCATAGCAGCTCGGTGGCAGGTCCTGCGGTCGGAACCCATCCGGCTTGACCTTTCCCGTCATCAGACGTATAGTCACGAGTGTCATACTTTCTAACCTTCCAACATGCCCTAATTGATATGGGAGGATTTGCTGTGCCATTGGTCAAGGTTAAAGAGAAATACCAAGTGACACTTCCCGCTGCGGTTCGCCGAAAGGCTGGGTTGAATGTCGGTGACCTCTTGGAGGCGAGTGTGGAGGGGGAGAAGATCACCCTTACCCCAAAGAGCGTTGTCGATCGGGAGCTCGCGCTGGCCTTGGAAGATGTGAAGAAGGGCCGCGTCTACGGACCATACCGGTCGGTGGAGGAAGTCATCAGCTCGCTGCACCGAGAGACGAAGAGGCCGAGAAAGCGGTAGCGTGCGGGCCTTCTATACCAAGCGCTTCCTCGACCACTACGCGGCTGCTTCGCCGAGGATCCAGCAAGCGGTGGATCGCCGCATCGGCCTCCTGCTCCAAAATCTCCGCCACCCCTCCTTGCGCGCCAAGAAGTACGACGAGGCCCAAGGCATCTGGCAGGCCCGGGTTAACGGGGGGTGGCGCCTGTATTTCACCATCGAAGGCGACCTCTACCGCCTCCTCGCCCTCCTCCCGCATCCGAAGTAACCAAGCCCAAGCACGACCTCTTCGTCCTATCTCTTCCCTGTCAATTCGTAACCCGAGTTACGCGCGCCGATGCGGCATTATGAGCCTACCCCCGGGGAGCCGTCTGCTCTTGACAGCGGCGGGGTGATCTGATAACTGCTTACACGAGCAGGAGGTGGTATCCTCCCATGCCGAGACTTGGCGGCCCTGTACGGTGATGAGCCATAGCAGAAACGAGGTGCGCGATGCCGATCTATGAATACGCGTGTCACAGTTGCAGGAAGCGGGTGAGCCTGCTGATCCGGAATATCCATAACCCTGCCACACCTGTTTGCCCCCGCTGCGGGGGTCGGGAGTTGACGCGGCTGCTCTCCCGGTTCGCGGTAGTCAAGTCTGAAGAGAGCCGCTTCGAGCGAATGGCTGACCCCAGCAATTTCGGCGATCTTGATGAGAACGATCCGAAGAGTGTGGCGCGCTGGGCCAAGCGGATGGGGAAAGAGATGGGCGAGGATGTCGGCGAGGACTTTGATGAAATGATGGAGCAGGCGATGGAGGAAGAGGGGGCGGCCGGAGGGGGAGCAGAGACCGAGGAGTAGGCGGCGGATGTGCGCCCGGCCTTCCCGAACCGCGTTTCACCTTGACAGTCGCGCGCCGTTTTGGATATAGTCGGCACGGATTAAAGGGACCCACGAGCCTGCCCTGCAAACCCCCGTTCACCCTTCGACGTGCTCAGGGCGAACGGTGGGGATTGAAACGGTTGGTATTTTCCCGTTCATGCTGAGCCTGTCGAAGCATGAGCCTCTCGATTGGGCTCAAGGTAGGCTCTTTAGACGCGAAAGGCAGCGATGAAAAAGCGACATTTACTAGCGCCAGGCCCGACTCCGGTCCTTCCGGAAGCCTTGCTGGCGATGGCCAGGCCGATTCTGTACCATCGCGGTCCTGAGTACGAAGCCCTCCTGGGCCGAGTTCGGGAGGGGCTTAAGCTCCTCTTCCAGACCAAAAACGAGGTGCTGTTGTTCACCTCATCCGGTACCGGTGGGATGGAGGGGACGGTGGTGAACACGCTCTCGCCCGGCGATCGAGCCGTGGTCATCAGGAGCGGTAAATTCGGCGAGCGCTGGGGAGAGATCTGCGAGGCCTACGGCCTTCAGCCGCAGTACATCGATGTAGAGTGGGGGCGGGCGGTAGAGCCTGACCTCGTGGCGGAAGCGCTCGCGGCTGATCCCTCGATCAAGGCAGTGTTTGCCACGCATACGGAAAGCTCCACGGGCGTCCTGCACGACATTGAGACCATCGCCAGGATCGTCGGGAAGACGCCCGCGATCCTGGTCGTGGACGCCATTATGAGTCTGGGGGTGGCAAGCCTGCCGATGGATGCCTGGGGGGTGGACGTCGTTGTGGGCGGATCTCAGAAGGGGTTGATGATCCCGCCAGGTCTCGCCTTCTGCGCGGTCTCTGACAAAGCCTGGGCGATGATGCAGCAATCCCGTCTCCCGAAGTTCTACTTCAACTTCCTGGCGGAGCGGAAGAGCCTGGAGAAGAACCAGAATACCTTCACGCCGGCGGTGTCGTTGGTTATGGCGCTTCACGAATCCCTCACCGCGATCAGGGCGGAGGGTCTCACCGCGCTATTCGCGCGGCATGACCGGCTTGCGCGGGCGACCCGCGCCGGCGTCAGGGCGCTCGGGCTCGAACTGTTCGCCGACCGGCCCACTCCGGCGCTGACCGCTGTTGTCGCCCCGCCGGGCATCGAGGCCGGTGCCATCGTGAAGAGACTTCGAGCGGTCCACGGCATCACCATCTCGGGCGGACAGGCGCAGCTCAAGGGAAAGATCTTCCGTCTGGCCCACCTGGGATACGCCGACGAATCCGATGTTGTTATCTGCCTCGCGGCACTGGAACGAACCCTTACCGATCTCGGCTATCCGGTCAAGCTGGGCGAGGGGATACGGGCGGTCCAGGAGGTACTGGGCCAGGCAGGTTGAGAACGAACAGCTTTTAGCGGATAGCTGATGGCTAACTGCTGCTTTGTAGAGGGGAACGGATGCGAATCCTTGTGAGCGATGGTCTCTCGCCGCGCGGCATTGAGGTGTTGCGCCAGGCCGAGGGGTTTGAGATCGATGAGCGGCGCAAGTTGACCCCAGAGGCGCTGCAGGAGTGCATCGACAACTACGACGGCCTGATTGTCCGTAGCGCCACCAAAGTTACCGCGCCGATCCTGCGGACTGCGCACCGACTCAAGGTGGTAGGG
>DATMXF010000137.1:0-3083 GCA_035561835.1 Patescibacteria group bacterium | reverse complement strand
GCAAGCGCGGCCAGGGTGAATCGGAACGCATCGGCGCCGTATTTATCGATGATCTCGAGGGGGTCGATCACGTTCCCCTTCGACTTCGACATCTTCTGCCCTTCAGCATCGCGCACGAGGGCATGGATATAGACCTCCCTGAACGGGACATCTCCCATGAACTTGAGACCCATCATCATCATTCTGGCGACCCAGAAGAAGATGATGTCGAAGCTGGTCACCAGGGTCGAGGTGGGATAGAAGCGTGTGAGCAGCTCGCTCTGCTTCGGCCATCCCATCGTCGAGAACGGCCAGAGAGCCGATGAGAACCAGGTATCGAGGACATCAGGATCTTGGATAAGCTGCTGGCTGCCACATCGAGGGCAACCAGCCGGTCGTTCCGCCGAGACGATCGGCTGCGCTTCAGGACTGAGAACAAACAGTTCCTCCGAAGGCGCTGGGGGATGCGGCTCAACCCCTGCCCCTGTAGATCGCCTCAGAATATTGTCCAAGTCACATTTCTCGCAGTACCAGGCCGGGATCTGATGTCCCCACCATAGTTGTCGCGAGATACACCAGTCCTTAATATTCCGCATCCAGGCAAAGTAGGTGTTCTCCCAATGTTCCGGGACAAATCTGGTCCTCCCCTCCTCCACCGCCCGGATGGCCGGTTCCGCCAGCGGCTTCACCTTCACAAACCATTGCGTCGAGAGAAACGGCTCCACCACGCTCCTGCAGCGGTAGCACTTCCCCAGTGCATGCAGGTGCGGTTCTACCTTCTCCAACAATCCTTCTTGACGCAACCGATCCAGTACCTTTTCACGCGCAACCGCAACCGGTTGCCGCTCGATCTCCTTAAACAGTGCGAGATCTATTTGCGCTTCCGATCGGACTGTGATCCGGATCGTTCCCTCCCGGTCGAAAAGGGCGATCCGCGGCAGGCCGTGCCGCTCCCCCGCCTCAAAATCGTTAAAGTCGTGCGCCGGGGTGATCTTGACGGCGCCGGTGCCGAACTCCCGATCCACCAGAATCGGGTCGCCCACCACCGGAATGGTCCGCCCGGTCAGTGGCAGCCTCACCTGACGGCCAATCAATCGGTTGTATCGCGCGTCATCCGGGTGGACAGCAACGGCGGTGTCTCCCAGCATCGTTTCGGGGCGGGTGGTGGCCACGATGAGCGCAGTTCCGGGGTCATCCGCCATGGGATACCTGATATGGTAGAATGACCCCTGCGTATCTTCATACTCCACCTCGATATCTGACAGCGCCGTTTGGCATCGTGGGCACCAGTTGATCAGCCGCTCGCCTCGGTAGATCAGCCCCTCGTCGTACAGCCGCACGAACACTTCGCGGACCGCCTCCTGGCGATCCTCATCCATGGTGAAACATTCCCGTTCCCAGTCGCAGGACGCCCCCAGCCGCTTGAGCTGGCGGATAATCGTTCCACCGGACTCCGCCTTCCACCGCCAGACCCGGTCTACGAACCCGGTACGGCCAAGATCTTCGCGCCGACGCCCCTCTTCCCGGAGTTGTCGCTCAACGACGTTTTGGGTTGCGATCCCCGCATGGTCGGTGCCGGGCAACCAGAGCGCGTTATACCCTTGCATCCGTCGCCATCGAATCAGGATATCCTGAAGGGTATTGTTCATGGCATGGCCGATATGCAGGAAGCCGGTGATATTGGGCGGCGGAATCACGATGGCATACGGCGGCTTCGGCGAGGACTCATCGACGTGGCTCGAGCCGGCCGCTTCCCAGACCTTGGCCCAGCGCTCTTCAATCCCGTGCGGATCGAATCCGGCCTTCTTCACGCGTGATGTCTCAGGTTCTGTCATCAATTCCACCCTTAACGGGAAGCTTTGCAAACAGTAGTCGAACTACGGATTATTCCAAATCATCGAGCCAGATATTAACAAAAACGGGGCTCGACAGGCAACCGATGCGCTGGGTCGCTATCCGACAACCATATACCGGCGGATGTCTGGATCGGTCACGGCCAGCTCCGGCAACATGGAACGAGCCTGCCTTAAATGTGGCGACTGCAAGTGCGCATCAAGATCTGCCTCGCTTCGCCACTCTTCCACAAACGTGAAATCCGTCGGATCAGTCTTGTTCTGGAGCAATTCGTAGGTCACGCACCCCGGCTCCCTGCGCGTAGGCTCGACCAAGCCCTGCAACACAGCCCGGAGTTCCTCTACCTTCCCGGGACGCGCCACGACGCGAGCCACCACCCGCACTCCATTATCCGGCATAAACCCTCTCCCTTTCTTGGCTAACGTCGCGTCCGCTTTGCCTAATCGTTGAGATCAGCGGCGGTGCTCCCTCCCTCTGACCGTACGCTGTTCCCTGTATGTTGGCCGTATGTTGAGCGATAGGCGGCGTCTTCAACGACAAATTCGGTAAAGGCGTTCACCGCGTTACCCAGTGCGCGACCGGTCTCAGCAGAAACTCCTCTACCGGAATCCCGTCTCCTCCCACGAGAAGCCTGCGCGAAGACTTGAACGCATCCGTGAAGGCCGCCAGGCCTGGCTGAGTATCGCGGCTGCGGCCACTCTTCACCTCGATCGCAGTGAGTGCACGCCCGGCCCGCACCACGAAGTCGACTTCGTGGTTGCGCTCGCGCCAATAGAACAGCTCACATTCTCCCGCCGCGGCCGCATTGGCGAGGTGGGCGCCAATGGCCGATTCCACCAGCCGTCCCCAGAACTCGCGATCCGCGCGGGCCTCCTCGAAAGACAACCCCGACTGGGTGCTCATCAAGGCGGTATTCAGCACTTGGAGCTTTGGGATCGAGCCCCGCTGGCGCACGGTGCGGCCGGAGAATTTGGCCAATCCGGTCAGCAATCCTGCGCCACCAAGCAACTCGAGATAGTGCGCGAGCGTCGTGGTATTGCCGGCGTCGTGAAGCTGGCCAAGCATCTTCGTATAGGACAGCACCTGTCCGGAGTATCGGCAGCCCAGTTCGAACAGGCGGCGCAGCAGCGCAGGTTTGTCTACGCGGGTGAGCAGCAGCACATCGCGGGCGATCGTGGTCTCCACCAGGGCGTCGAGGATATAGCGACGCCAGCGGATAGGCTCGGCCGTGAGCGGCGCGGCGCCCGGAT
>DATMXF010000136.1:0-3168 GCA_035561835.1 Patescibacteria group bacterium | reverse complement strand
GTCCCGGCTACTGCGAGACTTTTTATGGTCTTGGTTCCGTCGACATTCACCGCGCTGCCAGCCGGGATGATGACGTCATCCCCGGCCCCAGGTACAACCCCACCTTGCCACGTAGCAGCGGCGTCCCAGTTCCCTATACCTGCCTTAGCCTTCACCTGTGCTGCAGCTGCAGGCTGGAGTGAACCCAGGACCATAGCCAGCAAAACAACCGTGGTAAATGACATTCGCCATTTCATTGGCGCCTCTCCTTTTTAAAACAACCAGGACTGATGATCCGGTCGGGGAGAATCAACCCTGACTTCTGCGCCGCCCGGGCGGCTGGACCCGTCAATCCACACCCTGTACCAGCCGTTGCTGGCAGAGCTCAGTAACGAGTGCCAGCACACTGCGGTCGGCTCTGTCTGCATCTACCTCAAACTCCTCTTGCAGCCGGCGGCTGACCTCCTTCAGAGTCAGTTCCTCTTTCACACCCTGCCAGATCCGCATGCCAGTGAGATTGAGACTGTGGTAGGTCTTGCTCTCCAGGTGGAGGAGCACCATTTCCCCGCCATCAAGTTCGGTATCGACCACCTCAGGGTGCGGGCACACTCGCTGTTCCAATACGATCATGCAACCTCTCTCCTACGGTATGACCCTGCTCCTGCGCCCAGGGATGTTAGGATTGGAAAGGTTCCTCTCCCTTTGGAGTGCCTCCCACCTAACTCTGATCCTCTCCTGCCTCAGAGTATTTACAATCGTCCTAGGAGCCTGTCGGAGAAATCCCCGCAGGCCGCTTTTGGCCACTTCTTGAGCCACCTGAAATGGTGGACCGAATCGAGATCGTAGATCCTGAGCCAATTGTGAGGCTCGGTTTTCTTGTCCCTGAGCGCTGAACCGAATTCTCCGACAGGCTCCTAGTCAAATGAAACAAGCCCTCCTTATCGTTGATCATGGGAGCCGCCGCGAGGGATCAAACGACCTGCTTCGTCAGGTCGCAGCCCTGATGGGGGAGCGGTTCGGCCTGCGCATCGTGCACTATGCTCACATGGAGCTTGGGGAGCCAACCATCCAGCAAGGATTTGATGCCTGCGTGGCCGACGGGGCGGAAGAGGTGATCGTCCACCCGTATTTTCTTGCATCTGGGCATCATGTTGCCGTCGGCATTCCCGACCTTGTCAGGCAGGCGGCCAGCCGGCACCCCGGCATCACCTACCGAATTACACAGCCGCTGGGCGTCCATCCGAAGATCGGCGAGGTGATCTTGGAACGGGTCGCTGAGTCCGAAGGGGATAATCCGATCTGCGCCGCTCCATTAGAACGCGAGGTGTCCGGCGATGGCAAGCGCGCGCATGGCCATCTGCATCGCTCTGACGGGTCGTTCCGCTATTGTCCGCGGTGTGGGATGACGCTTAAACCCAGACGGCTGAAGCCGGACGGACCGGAGTTGCCGGCCTGTCAGGGCTGCTCGTTCATCCAGTATCCCGACCCAAAGGTGGCGGCAGGCACCCTGTTTACGCTTGACGGTGGGATCGTACTGGTCCGGCGAGCGATCTCCCCGGCGTACGGAAAATGGGTCTTTCCCGGCGGCTTCGTCGATAAGGGTGAGCGGGTCGAGGCGGCGGCCGTTCGTGAAACCCGGGAAGAGGTCAACCTTGATGTCGAGATCGATCGGCTCCTGAATGTCTACTCCTATGAAGACTCAGGGGTGGTAATCGTCGCCTACGCCGCGCGCGTGGTTGGCGGCGAGCTTGCCGCGAAGGACGAAGCGCTCGATGCGAAAATATTCCCGCCGACCCGGATTCCGTGGGACGATCTGGCATTCCGCAGCGCGCACGACGCCATTAAGGATTATCTTGCGCTGTACCCGTAACCGGAGCAACACCCCATGCGATACGGCCGTGTCGCGACGTATGAAAACCCCCCAAACCCCTCTTTAGCAAAGGGGAGGGACCAGATACTCCTCTCCTGTCTGTGAGGGGATGATGGCGATGGGACAGGGACTTCAGTCGCAAGGGGGGCTGGATGCTTCGCTTTCCCCCGTTAAGGGGGATACTCCCCCATCAGCAAAAGGGGGGACCAGATACTCCTCCTCTCCCCCTTTAGGAAAGGGGGAGAGGAGGGGGTTTGTCTGATACTGATGGCTGAACGCTGACTGCTGAATGCTATTTTCTCAGGAATAGGCATATGACTCGATTGCGCGACAACGGAAAGGACTATTACGCTACTCTCGGCGTCTCGGAACAGGTCACCGAGGAGGAGCTGCGAAAGGCCTACCGGCGGCTGGCGCTCCAGCACCACCCCGACAAGAATCCGGGGGATCCCAGGGCGGGGGAGCGGTTCAAAGCGATCAGCGAGGCGTATGCCGTCCTGATGGATCAGCAGAAGCGACGGCAATATGATGCCTTCCGTCAGACCCAGGCCGGGGCGGGCGGCCCAGCGGACGGGTTTCAGTACTCTCAGGAAGAGATCTTCCGGGATCTGCTCTCCAATCCTGCCATGTCGTCGATCTTTGCTGAGATGAGCCGTGAGTTCGCTAGGGCCGGTATCCGATTCGACGACGCCTTCGTTCGCCAGGTCTTCTTCGGCGGTCGCGGATTTGTCTTCGGGGGCGTCTTTATGGGCGCTCCGATCGGCGTGCTGTGGCGACGCGCCGCTCGAATGGCGGTTGAGAAAAACAGCGTTCAGCGATCAGCGGACAGCTCTCAGCTAACAGGATCAGGAGGCCTGTGGTCTCTGATCGGCCGCGGGCTCAAGGCGGGCTTCGGCCTCGTGAAACGGCTGATATCCGGGGATTCGGATTCCGCAGAGAGTGGCCAGACTCTTCGATACCATCTGACCATCACTGCTCAGGAGGCGGCGTCCGGCGCCCAGAAACGGGTCAGCTTCATGCGGGGCGACCAGATCGAGGAGCTGATGGTGGCGATCCCTCCCGGCATCCGATCCGGGACCAGGCTGCGGTTGAAAGGCAAAGGGCTTGAAGGCCAGGATGGGACGCGCGGCGACCTCTATTTGCGTGTGACCGTCACATAGCGGACGCGTATTCTTGACCTCCTATACGTAGGTCGAGAGTCGCAACAATGGACGGCATTCCCGCGAAACTTGTCCCCGCATGTCTTAAGCGGAGAGCGGGAATCCAGAAACGTACTGGATTCCGGGACAAGCCCGGAATGACAAACTGGCTGCGACTTG
>DATMXF010000135.1:0-4659 GCA_035561835.1 Patescibacteria group bacterium | reverse complement strand
CTGATCGAGTTCTGCACGGGGAAGCTTGCCGTCTACAAACTGCCGCGTGAAGTAGAGTTCGTGGATCGGATGCCGCGCGCCACCGGCCCCGGCGGCCCCGGCACAGGCAAGCTGCTCCGGCGCCTCCTCCGCCAGCGGGTGCAGGTGGGCTAGCGCTGTTCTTATCTGAGGCTGAATTGTACAGGTGGCTCGTGCGTAGTATATCATCACCCCGCTAGCCTTGCGGTCAGACAGGTTCACATGTAACCTCGGTTAGCGTAGAGTGTGGGCATGACCAGGGAGAAGATCCTCCGCCGGGTACTGAGTGGCACTTCGGACACGAACATCCAGTTTGACGATCTGTGCCACTTACTCAGCAGCCTCGGGTTCGCCATGAGAGTGAAAGGGAGTCACCATATCTTTCGTAAGGAGGGGATTGAGGAGAAGCTTAATCTCCAGCGCGAAGGAAGTGACGCGAAACCTTACCAAGTTCGTCAGGTCCGTGCCGTGATCCTAAAGTATCGAATAGGGGGTGAAGAGCCGTGAACAAGTACGAGGTTATCATTTACTGGAGTGAGGAAGATCAGGCCTATATCGCCGAGGTCCCGGAACTGCCCGGTTGCCTCGCGCACGGGGTAACTCAGGAAGCCGCCCTGGTAAGCGTTCAAGAGGCTATCGCACTTTGGATCGAGACGGCCAAGGAGTTCGGCGATCCGATCCCAGCCCCCAAGGGTCGACGCCTCATCTATGCTTGACGCGACAATCCATCCGGCGCGTGCAACTGAGTGGCCTCCCGGCACCGGCAAGCTGCTCCGGACGCTCTTCCGCCAGCGGGAGCAGGGCAAGGCGCAAGTAGGGGAGAAGCCTTGATGATTCGCGATAAAGCCTTGTGGGAGCGGTGGGAGACGGAGCAGTTGAGAGGGGCACCGGCCGACCTCATGCACAATCTTCGTCTTGTCGAGGGGCTGTATAGGGAGGCTCATGCCTTGGGTCTACTCTGCCCCCGAGAGCCGGCCGAGGGATTGGATGTAAAAATCGCCGTGGCACGGGTGCTGAATGTTTACAGAACTCCTTGAGCAGCTCGGGCTGGCACTTAACGCATCCGGTATCCCGTATATGCTGATTGGGGGCCAGGCGGTGCTGCTCTACGGCGAGCCGCGCCTGACCCGGGACATTGATCTGACACTCGGCATAGGCCCGGAGCGTCTCTCGGATCTCCTCAAGATGGTGGAAGCCATCGGCCTGCAAGTGCGGGTGGCCGAGGCGGCGCAGTTCGTCACCCGGACCATGGTCTTACCCTGTGAGCAGCCAGGGACGGGTATCCGTGTCGATTTTCTTTTCTCCTCCTCCCCGTATGAGCAGCAAGCGCTTCAGCGCGCCCGTGTGGTCACGATTGGCAGGGCGGAGCTGCGCTTTGCCGCGTTGGAGGACCTGGTCATCCACAAAGTGATCGCGGGCCGACCGCGCGACCTGGAAGATGTCCGCACCGTGCTGCTCAAGAATCCGAACGTGAATGCTGCTTATATCCGTCAGTGGCTGGAGGAGTTCGAGCGGGCGTTGGCCGAACCCTACCGCCAACGGTTTGAAGAGATTTGGAAGATTACGCGTTGACGGGCGAGTTGAGGCGCTGCCGCACAACGGCTCACGAAAATGTAATTCTGGGTCTGTTTGGTCTATCTGGTCCATTTGGTCTAGACCAAACGACGAAACAGACCGAATAGACGAGATAGACCAGATAGACGCAATAGACATTTGAAGAGCTGACCGCTATTTGTCGGCTGAGAAGTTTTTGGAAACCGTTTGACCAGTACCTGGCAACTAAAGCGAATCCGCTCTGTCTTCAGAAATTCCGTGACCGTAATAGGCTGGTTAGTATACGCAATAGTTGGACCGACAACTAGATGAGCGACGATCTAGCGACGCAGCTTCGGGCGGCTGGTGTCAAGGGCGTGGACACCTTCGTTCTGAAACTGGTGCAGAACTCGGGTGTGGCTACCGTAGCGCGCGACATTCGGTCGGAGGGCCTCGCCGCGTGGATGTTTGCAGCGGCGGGATTCTCGGTTGAGATGAGTGACAGCCCCGATCTGCTCTTGTCCCTTGACGGCTGCTGTCTCGGCGCGGAGGTCAAGCACTTCCGTCTCAAAGGGCAAGACCAAGTGGATGACGCGCGCCTCAGAGCAGCGCCGGCGACAGGGTTTCTGGTTGAGTACGGAGACACGATGTCGTCTGAGGGCAAGGCTGCGTGGGACCAGGTCGTGAGTGTCGCGGATGCCAAGGCACATCAGTACCGTTCGGACACGCCGAACATTCTTGTAATCCACAGTAGCAGCAGTCATTGCGTAGGTGACGGTGAGGTTCGGACGGCCGCCAACATCCTGAATGAGCGCACTGTGCCTGGCGGCACGCCGCCACTGCTCGCGTTGAATGGTCTTCTTCTGATGTCGCCGGAATACAATGTGGCTGCTCGAAGGAGCGTGTATTTCTTCGAGCTCTTTCACGTGCGGCAGAAAGTAGCGTCGGGTGTAGTCGAGGCGTTGCGCAGTATTCGCAAGTGGGTCGTATGAAACACGAGCGGTCCAGCGCCTGGATGAAGCTGACCGCGCTGGCGCAAGCGACGGAGCGCGGCAGCTTTTCCGGGTGTTAGCCCGAGCATGACGAGGGATAGGGTGACCACGACCACAACACTTCCGCCTCAGGCGGCGTTCCATCACGCGGTCTTGCGTCACCTGGCTCGGTATCCAGATGGTGATCGCCGCCAGAACGTCCACGAAGCCGTACCGGATCTCCTGGGTCTTAGTGAGGCACAACGGACTGAGCGACTGGCAAATTTACCGCACCTTCGTTACCGACATCGAAGCGGGTGGGCGCTTAGCATGCTCAAGGCCGCAGGATACGTAGACAATCCAGCGCCTGGAACCTGGCGCATTACGGACCGCGGTCGGCAGCTACTCGCGCGCTATCCAGACGGATTCGACGAGGAGACCGGCCGGCGAGTTATTCGCGAAGGCCGTGAGGCTCAAGAGCAAGATTCCGCGGGCGGTGGCGTGGCTGGTGCCGTTGACGCTACGGCGCAGCAGACCCCCGACGAGCGAATCGATGGCGCACTGGAGGAGATTCATCGGGCGGTTGCTCAGGAACTGCTTGATAGGATCACCCAAGCACCGCCCGCGTTCTTTGAAGGGCTGGTGCTCGACTTGTTGCACGCCCTCGGTTACGGCGCGAGCGAGGACGACCTCGAGCGGGTGGGCCATTCTGGTGATGGAGGCATCGATGGAATTATTTCGCTCGACAAGCTCGGGTTCGAGAGGGTCTACGTTCAAGCGAAACGCTGGCAAGGCTCTGTCGGACGGCCGGAGGTCCAGGCGTTCTACGGCGCGCTCGCAGGGCGGCGTGCCAGGAAGGGCGTCTTCATTACGACCTCGAGCTTCACCCGCGAGGCGCGAGAGTTCGCGAGTCAGGTTGCAGAAAGTATCGTCCTCATCGACGGTACTCGACTTACGTTGTTGATGAGTGAGCACGGCGTGGGCGTCTCCCACTATCGGGTTCTCCGCTTGCCCAGGGTTGACGATGACTACTTTAATGCGGACTGACTGGGCGGTCGGATTAACCAGCCGATGAAGCTGATAGTCGCCGCCGGTGCCCGTAGCTTATCGGCAGGCCATTAGCTTTCCCTGGGAGGTCTGACTAGGATGCCAAGAACCTCGCGCCGCGTCTATGGCGATTCCCTCAGCTTCAAGTCGCTGTCCCGCGCACCGGTCAACGAACTCGGCGTAGTCTACTTGTTCGGCGTGCTTCACGACGTTTTCGGCCTCGAGATCGAGTCAATACAAGCGGGTTTTCCGGACTGCATCGCTCGTAGGAAAGTCACGGAGGGACGGTGGGAAGAACTGAGGATAGAGTTCGAGTTTGAGAGCAAGTCATTCCTCGCGCATGGTCACGACCCTGCTCAGGCCGACATTATCGTCTGCTGGCTCCACAATTGGCACGACTGCCCCGTGGGTATCGAGGTCATTGAACTTTCCTCAATGGTGAAGGACGCCGAGTCCCTCTCGCGTGAGATTCGCTCCAGCCACAAGAAGCTGTCAGATTGGCAGCTCTTTGCCCAGAAACATCGCCTGGCGGGTAGGAGCTTCTCAGAGATCTCGAAGCTCTGGAAGGAGCGGAAGAGTCTTGCCGGGGAAAGCTAGCCAACGCACCGCCAGGGCAAAATCCGAAATGGCTGCCCGAGAGCTGCTGGGCTTGGCGTCCGGATTCGCTATCGATATAGTGATTGTAAAACAGTATGCGTATCGATGGAGACTATATGGAGACGGTGACGGTTTCGCCAAAGTTCCAGGTAGTCATTCCGGTGCGGATTCGTAATAAGTTGGGCCTGTCGCCTGGCCAGAAACTCCAGGCGATCCTGTACGGGGACCGAATCGAGTTCATCCCTGTACGTCCGATCAAGGAAATGCGGGGGTTCCTTAAGGGCATCGCCACGACGGTCGAGCGTGAGGCGGACCGCCCATGAATGTCGTCGAGTGAGTGAACTGTTCACTGGATCAGACTCGTTCAACCGAGCACGCTTGCTGGGCGGCCGGTCATCTCGCGGTTCTGTTAGGCAGGCATGGCTAGCTTTATGTATACTGAGAGCAAAGGGGAAAACGATGGTCCGAACGGTCGAAGCTGTAATTGATGAGC
>DATMXF010000134.1:0-2692 GCA_035561835.1 Patescibacteria group bacterium | reverse complement strand
ACAGGAACCGCCATATCCCGGGCCTGGATGCAAGAACTTTGAACCAATCCGTTGATCGAGCCCCATCGCCCTGGCGACCACGTGAATATCCACCCCTAGCGCCTCACAGAGGTTGGCCATCTCATTCATAAAGGTCACTTTAGTAGCTAAGAAACTGTTCGAGGCGTACTTAATCAGTTCGGCGGTCTCAATCGTCGTAATGACAAAGGGAACCTCGATAAGATACAGGGGCCGATACAGATCCTGGAGTATGGCGACGGCTTGCGGACTATCTGCCCCGATGACGACTCGGTTAGGTCGTAAGAAGTCCTCTATCGCCGAGCCTTCACGCAGGAATTCCGGATTGGAGGCGATATCGAATACTCCCTGCGGTCCGTTTCCATTCTCCTCATGGATGATGCTCTGGATTCTCCGTCCGGTCCCAACCGGAACGGTGCTCTTGGTCACAATGACTTTATATCCGTTCAGGTTTCGCGCGACGGTTCTGGCGACCTCCTCGACATAGCGAAGGTCCGCGGAACCGTCCTCCTTGGAGGGGGTTCCTACAGCGATAAACACGACCAGCGACTCTCTCACCGCACGCGTCGTATCGGTCGTAAACTGAATGCGACCCTGCTGCAAATTCCTACGCAGCATCTCGCCCAACTGCGGCTCGTAAATCAGGACCTCACCTTTGGTCAACCGAGCGATACGCTCCTCATCCGTATCCACGGCGGTCACATGCAAACCAAACTCGGCAAAGCACACCCCGGTCACAAGACCTACATACCCAGTTCCAACAATGGCGATATTCACTCGAATAACTCCTCAGCTCATCGTACGAGGCGTTACGCCTTTCCTTTACCGGATCGCTTTTCCTTGCTATCTGCTTTCTTCGGCGTCACATCGATGGCATCCTTTCCTGCCAAAGAATCCTTGAAGCCTCGAATGGCCTTACCCAGGCCACTACCAAGCTCTGGTAGCCGGCTGGCGCCAAAAAGGAGCATGACGATGATAAGAATGATCACCAACTCTTGAATCCCCAACCCGAACATACGCCTTCCTCCCTTGCGGCCTCTTACACGTAGAGGACCCGCTCATCATCATGCCGACGGGTCAACTTGGCACTGTCGAAATGCTCCAGAAAGGGGATGGCGAACTTCCGGCTCACCCCAAGGAGCTCCTTGAACTGCTGGACCGTGATGGTAGCATGGAGCCTGAAATGGTTGAGGAGCATCTCCTTCGCGTGACTATAATGGTCGCGGTGCAAATAGAGAGTATCTTTGATCTTGATGACTGTTCCCTCATCGGCAAGGCGATGAAAGATCGTGATCCCGGTTTTGCTGTTCGCTCCGGCCTGGGCAAGCGCCGACTCCAAGTCCGGCGGCTGAAAGCCTGCCTTCTGGTAGACGGCGGTTAATCGTTCTTTGACGGCCTGTTCCGGCGCCGAGAGGGTGGGGCGGTGTAGGAAATGCCGTACCTTTTCTCGATCGATGGCGATTCGCTGTGTCTCCGCGAGCCCCTGCAACAGGCGAGCGAACAGGACCGGCCCAACGTGACGGAGCTTAGACCGCAGCTCTTCCTTCGGCAGTCCATCCTTGAGAGGTTCGTGTCTGTGGAACTCTTCCAGACGGGATAGGACCTCCTCCTCCAGGCGATCATAGCTTAGTCGGTGAGCGTATCCGAGATCGCCTTTGGTGCCCAACGCCACAGCGACACGGCCCTCTACGAGGCGCGTGATCTCTCGCCGCAGCGTGGTCTCATCCAGGCTGGCCGAGGCCCTGAGCGTATCCAGCGTGATCGGTACCGGACCGGCTTGCAGCAGCAGGCGCTCGACCTGCTGACCCGACGTGCCGGTCTGTAGGACCTTGAGGTGCTCAAGCAACGGCGCCTTAGCCCGCCGTCGCACGGGAGGGTTCGGGTCGAGGATGCTCCCGCCCCCGATCGTCAGGGCAGGAGAGTAGCTTCGAATCACATACCGGTCGCCGGCCAGGGCGCCGGACATGGCCTCCAGTCGCACGTGGGCGAACGTCTCTTCACCGGGGTTCAGCTCCTCACGATCGAGCAGCACGACGCGAGCCAGGATCTCGCTCGTTCCCAAGTGAAACCGGACCCTCATCCGGTTCCGCAACGCGCGGGGAGCGTCCTTCAGTAAGGCTAACGATACGTCGAAGGTCATGGTGGGTTTCAGCGTACCCGGAAAGGTCAGAAGATCGCCTCGACTGAGTTGATCCACTTCGAGGCCTGGCAGGTTGACGGCGATCCGCTGCCCGGCCCAGGCCTGTTCCACGGTTTGACCGTGGACCTGAAGCCGCCGGACCCGCGAACGCAGCTCTACAGGCAAAACGACCACATCGTCTCCGACTCGCACTGTCCCGGACCACAGGGTCCCGGTCACTACGGTGCCGAACCCCTTGATCGTAAAGATCCGATCGATCGGCAGACGAAACATCCCGTCATAACGCTTCGGCTCGATCGTCTCCGCCGCCTCGCGGAGGACCGCTTTCAACTGCGGAAGCCCTTGTCCGGTAACTGCGGACACCGCCACAACGGGCGCGTCCTCAAGGAAGGTCCCAGCCAGGAACCCTTTCAGATCGGCCTGGACCATCTCCAGCCAATCGGACTCGACGAGATCGGCCTTTGTCAGCGCTACGACGCCCCGCTTGACCTGAAGCAGCTCGCAGATATGAAGGTGTTCCCGCGTCTGCGGCAT
>DATMXF010000133.1:0-10701 GCA_035561835.1 Patescibacteria group bacterium | reverse complement strand
ATGCCGGCCATGGCGTCGTCCACGAGCTGGCCGATGGTAGCCTGGCGTGCCTGCGCCTTCAGGTGTGGCCAGCGCGCCTCGGGCGGCACCCAGAAGATGCTCTGCGCGCGGTACTCATCGGGGTCTTCGGGGTCGGCGCCCTGAGCCTTCTCGGCCAGCAGCGCGGCGTGTTTTTCCTCGAAAGCGTCGGAGATGTACTTGAGGAACAGCAGGCCGAGGCAGACATGCTTGTACTCGGCAGCGTCCATGCTGCCACGCAGGGCGTCCGCCATCCGCCACAGCTCGGCTTCGTAGCCCACGGTGGCACCGGTGGTGTTGGCTGCCTGCGCATTATTCTTTCGCTTCGCCAAGGTCTACCTCACGAGACGATCGTGCATGGACGTGGTTCGGAGGCGTCTAACTGTCCAACCAGACAAAAGGTTAGTGGCAATTCATTACTCCAACCCTGGGGGGCGGTCAAGCATTTTTGGTGGCGAATACTGGTCAACACGTTTCGTGCCTGCGCAACGCTCCCCCTTCTGGCGCCTTTCACCTTGTCTTGTTCTTAGATTCGGACTACTCTCTTTGTGCAGGGGTTGCTTTCCGTCTGTCCAGGACTTCTCTGTTGTTGATAACAGATCTGAATGGAGCCGAGCGCATGATCTTGAACAACCGTGCCCGCCTGCTGATCTCGTGCCCTGACCGTCCAGGCATCGTGGCGGCGGTCTCGCAGTGCTTGTTTGAACAGGGTGCCAATATTGTGCACTCGGACCAGCATACCACCGACCCGGAGGGGGGCGTCTTCTTCATGCGGATCGAGTTCGACCTCCCGGAGCTGGATAGTCGTGGTGTTGAACTGGAGCGGGCCTTCGAGCCGATCGCCCGCCAGTTCCGGATGGAGTGGAGACTGGCGTACGCTGCCCGTATCAAGCCCATAGCCATCTTTGTATCGAAGGAGGACCACTGCCTGCTGGAGCTACTGTGGCGGTGGAAGGCGGGCGACATGGCCGCAGAGATCGCCATGGTGGTGAGCAATCACACCGACCTGCGCAGACTTGTGGAGGCCTACGGCATCCCTTTTCACCACATTGCGGTCACGCGGGAGCGACAGGAGCAGGCTGAGACCGCACAGCTCCAACTGATCGAAGGCAAGGTTGACCTGATCGTCATGGCGCGGTATATGCGTATCCTTTCGTCGGCTTTTATCCGCCGGTTTCCTAACCGCATTATCAACATCCACCACAGCTTCTTGCCGGCCTTTGTCGGGGCGGACCCTTATGCGCAGGCGCACTCGCGAGGGGTCAAATTGATTGGCGCTACGGCGCATTACGCGACCGACGCGTTAGATGCCGGGCCGATCATCGAACAGGATGTCGAGCGGGTGGATCACCGTCACACTGTGGAGGATCTGAAGCGTATTGGCCGCCACGTAGAGCGGGTGGTGCTGGCGCGAGCCGTCACCTGGCACCTGGAGGACAAGGTATTGGTGTACGGCAACAAGACCGTGGTGTTTGCCTAGCGCTGAAGCTCAGCCAGTGCTGGTAAGTGATCGGTCTGACGTGCAAAGTTAGGCTCCGATAATCTCGTTCAACCCCTCAATAACCTGCGTCACTTCTTCTGGGGATGCCCTTCGAATCACCTTCCCAATTCTTTCAACCGCAAGCGTCCGAATCTGGCTGATTTTCACCCACGATTGTTTCGGAAGCCCTTTGGCATGAAGTTCAAGCGTCAAGGGAAAACCCGCGCGCTGTGGGTGACTCGTGAGAGCGACAGCAATGACCGTTCCGGAACGTTCATTGAACACATCCTGACTCAGAATCACAACCGGACGTAGCCCTGCTTGTTCACGTCCCCGTACCGGATTCAAGTCGGCCCAGCGGATCTCGCCCCTCAGTATTCGGGCCATTCCACGAGATCCCCGGCAAGACCCTCTTCCGCAAGCGCTTTCTCGAACGCCGGATCAAGTTTGGCACACTCTTGAGCGAGACGACTTCTCTCGAGCCGGGCGAGTTTCTCCGCGACCGCTTCCTCAATGGCCTGACTTCGGTTGGGAAATACGTGTTTCTGAACCAGTGTGTCGAGACGATTCAGGGTAGACTCATCTAAAGAGATCGCGACCTTGGACCTTCCCATGGCTCACCTCCTGGTATGACAATACTTCATACCAACATATGTGTCAAGGTGACATCTGCGTGGAACCTAACTATATATGTAAGCTGATCAGTCCATCTCGACCAGCCGTTGTTGAGGCTGGCCAAAACTCTATAACCTTTTCCGGCACGTAACAAGAAATTTGTCTGAATGCGGACGACAGTAAACGCTGCCCTTATGTCAGCCTATCCAGTCTTCCGACAGAGCGAGCCGCCCGAACCCAATCCGAGTCTATCAATTGGGCTGTGGACTCTTCTACCGTCTGGGTTTAACACGTGGGTGTAGATCATCGTAGCGCTGACATCCCAGTGATTCAATAGCTCCTGGACCGTATCGATCCTTATCATCCTTGGCCCACCTGCACCGTGATCTGATGGCGGGAAAAGTCGAGGTGAGTTTATGACCCGAAGGGTGCAACCACAGGACTAGCCAGCAGGGGGCAGGAGGTGCTACCCTACTACTGGTGACTTTCTTAATGGGAGCATGCGAATGCCAGAACCTCTTCTGACAGCCATCGGCAAGGAGCTGTCGGTTCGCTCGGCCAGGGCGGCGAAAACCGGAGAAGGCGTGCTCGATGAGGGCACGTTCAACGCTATAGAAGTCGGTCGACTCTTTGACGCCGTCAATTACGCCGGTACCATCGCCGGGCAGGCGACGCTCTACCGCTCATTAGCCCACCCGTTGAGTTCGATCGAGACCATCACGGCCAAACAGGACGCGCTCAAAGAACTGGACTCGAACGCTGATCTGAGAGCGCGAATTGAAGCGTTGGTGCAGCATGCTGCGAAACACGAGGAGGAATTTTATCGTCTGCTGTTTGGAACCTTTGTGGGCACCTTAGGGGATCCCCGGGATAAAATGGAGACAGGGGGCTATGGGCATAAAACGTACCGGCAAGGAACGGAACTCATGCTCGGTCTCGTCAAGGGCGCCCACGGCCTGCCAACACCAGAAAGCCCCTATCTTCGCGCGTGCCTCGACACGCTCAAGGCGTTTGATTCCACGCGATCGTATGCCTTGATGAAAGGTCCCGCCTACCTGACGGAAAGGGCAATCAGAACAAAGGCCGAAAAATGGCTACTGACCCCTGCCATCAAATTCAGACCGACCCTCTTCAAGCCACGGCTGATCGTCGCGCTTGTGATCGCGTTGGGTCTTTTCCTGTATTACGCTCCCGCTCTCGGGATCTCCCGGCATGCGATGCCCGCCGTCATGGTGTTCTTACTCCCCTCATTCATGCTGTATGGACCCGTTGTCGGAGGGTTTGACCGGGATAGTATCATCTATCCGTTACGAGACGGCTATAGAGACTCACGGGATGTTCATCAGGCGTTAGAGGCATTGGGACAGATCGATGAATTGCTGTCCTTCCACCGCTACGCCAAGGCCTTCGGCGGTCCGACCGTGCTGCCTTCGCTGATTGATTCGGATCGGCATGCTATGGTTCTGGAAAGAGTCAGAAACCCTATCCTGGGGAAGGGAAGTGCCGCGTACGTACCCAACGATATCAACCTGAACGGGGTGAAATTAACGTTTGTGACCGGCCCCAACGGGGGTGGCAAAACCGCTTTTTGCAAGACCATTGCCCAGGTACAACTGCTGGCGCAGATCGGTTGTTATGTGCCTGCCGACCGGGCGCAGCTCTCGGTGGCTGATCGGATCTTCTATCAGGTTCCGGAAAGTAACTCGCTGGCCGATCGTGAGGGGAGATTCGGGACGGAGTTGCAGCGCACGAAGGCCATCTTTTTCGCATCGTCGCCCAGGAGCCTGGTCATTCTCGATGAACTGGCGGAAGGAACCACCTATCAAGAAAAATTGGAAATCTCCCATACGATCCTCGGTGGATTTTACCAAGTCGACAACAATACGATGCTTGTTACCCATAATTACGAGCTGGCGGAGCAGTTTCGAAAACGAGATGTCGGCCTCTATCGTCAGGCAGAGTTTATCCATAGTTCTCCCACCCATCGACTGATCGATGGGATCTCGCGGATCAGTCATGCCCATAAGGTTGCTCAACGCATCGGCTTTGCGAAAGAAGATATCGAGAAACACCTGGTGGAGCGAGGCTATGGAGGTGAAGGCGGGACCTCGCCCGACGAGGACGCCAAGAGTCAGACATGAGCCAGGGGGGTGGCATGTTGTCGAGGAGTAACTACTCAGGTTTGGTTCTTACCCCTAACAGCCTTCAGCCTTCAGTCTTTCTACCTGAGTAGTTACGTTGAGGATTTGATTTGACAGATCCGCTGATTATCGCTAGATTAAGGTGTCAGGAGAGCTCCGTGCGGTTCCTCTTTGCGCCCACCCATCTGGATTGCGGCAACACTCATGCCAATGTCACCGAGGTCATGACGAGATGCTGAACAGTATGACTGGGTTCGGGCAAGGGGAGTGTATCACCTCCTTGAGGCGATACGTATGCGAACTGCAGTCGGTGAATCATCGCTATCTGGAGACTCGCACCCGGCTCCCAAAGCGGCTTGGTGCTTTGGAGTTGCCGATTCTGAAGAGCCTGCAAGGACGCTTTGCGCGAGGACGGTTTGACGTGACGGTGCTCGAGGAGTTGACGGGTGAGCAGTCCTGCACGCTCCGCGTGAATCGTCCATTGGCCCATGCGTATCTCGATGCCGTCAAGACGCTCCAGTCGGAACTCGGTCTTACGGGAGAGGTCACGTTGGAGCTGTTGCTGTCCCGATCGGACCTGTTTGATCTGGAGGGAGAGAAATCGGGAGACGCGGATGCCGACTGGCCGGCGGTTTCAACTGCGCTTGAGGGGGCGATGAGCGCCCTCGCCAAGATGCGACGAGAGGAAGGCAGAGCGCTCGAGGCCGCTCTGCTCAGCCATCTGGACCTGGTCGAGGCGACCTTAGCGACGATCGTTGCCCGCGCGCCGGAAGTCGTGCACAGCTACAAGAGTCGGCTGGAGCTTCGGCTCCAGCGCCTGCTGGATGGGAAATCGCTCGATCCCGGGCGGCTCGAGCAGGAGGTGGCAATCCTGGCTGAGCGTTCGGATATCGCGGAGGAGACGACGCGGGTCGCAAGCCATCTTCAACAGTTCCGGGACCTCATCCGACAACAGGGTCCGCACGGCCGGCGGATGGAGTTTCTCTTGCAAGAGATGCTACGTGAGGTCAACACCATCGGCGCCAAGGCGAACGATGCCCGGACCTCGCACGATGTCATCACATTAAAAAGCGTTCTGGAACAGCTCCGGGAGCAGGTCCAGAACGTTGAGTAAGAAGGGACGAACATGATGACCGCAAAGCTGCTGAATGTAGGGTTCGGAAATATGGTAGCGGTTGCCAGGGTCATCGCCATCGTCGATCCCGGTTCGGCCCCAATGAAGCGCCTGAAAGACGAGGCCAAGCAGGCCGGCAAGCTGGTTGATGCAACCAACGGCAGGCGTACCCGGTCTATCATTGTGACCGATAGCGACCATGTCGTACTGTCGGCCATTCAAACCGAGACGGTAGCTCAACGGTTCGAAGCCGATGCGCTGGCCGATCGGCCGGGCAGGGGTTCGCGAACAGAATGAATCGGCAGCGGTTGATGATGGTGGTATCGGCCCCCTCCGGGGCTGGAAAGACCTCGTTGTGTAAGGAGGTCGCACGGCGGCTGCCTCGTCTGGTTCACTCGGTCTCTTTTACGACCCGCGCGCCGCGGCCGGACGAACAGGACGGACGCGACTATCACTTCGTGAACGAACCCGCCTTCCGAAAGATGATCGAGACGGACGAATTCGCGGAGTGGGCTCACGTACATGGCCACCTCTATGGAACCAGCCGCTCGCTGCTGGAGAAACAGTTTGCGGAAGGTCTTGATGTGATCCTTGATATCGACACGCAGGGGGCAGCCAGGCTGAGACAGGACTACCAGACGGGGGTGTTTGTGTTTGTCGTCCCTCCTGCCTTGGATCTTCTGGAAACCCGGCTCCGACAGCGGCGGACCGACTCGGAGGAGGCGATCCGAAGGCGCCTTGCCATGGCCAGAGAGGAACTGTATCACTACCGGGATTACCAGTATATTGTTGTGAACGATATCTTCGAAAAGGCCGTCAAGCAGCTTTGCTGCATTATCACCGCCGAACGATCCCGAAGAGATCGAATGGATCTCTCCTTTCTGGATATGGGAATCGACTGAGGTGGGGAGGATTGAAATATGCCGCTTTTCCCGTTGGAACAACTCCTGACGCATGTAGACAGCAAATATCGCCTGGTGATTATCGCTGCAAAGCGCGCGAAGCAGTTGATGCGCGGCGCCGAGCACCTGATCGCTGCGAAGAGCAATAAGGCGACGTATATTGCCCTGGAGGAAATAGGCGCTGGAAAGCTGGCGTATGAGATGAAATCCGCAGAGGGTGCGGCGGCGGTGGAATTGGTAGGCCCGGAGGCGGGGGCTACCTGGTTCCGAAGTCTCTCCGTCGGGGACACCCTTGGCGAGGAGGAACTCATCGAAAGGGAAGAAGAGGAAAAGGAGGGGATCGAGCTGGAGGAAACCCCGGTGGAATTACTCGCTGAGTCGGGTGAGGAGATCGAGAAACTGGAGGTGACCGACCTTGAGACCCTGGAAGAGCCTGTGGAAGTAGAAGCAGAGGACGAAGCCTGACGGTGACGGGTATTGTGCTGGCGGGCGGTAAGTCCTCGCGAATGGGTGCCAATAAGGCGTTTATCGAATTCGGGGGCAAGCGGCTGATCGAGGCGACGGTGGACTGCCTGAAAGCGCTCTTCCCGGAGGTTCTGATTATTGCGAATGACCCGCCGCTGTACGCGTACCTTGGTATCGAGGTCATCCCCGATCTGATCCCTGACTCCGGCTCGCTCGGGGGGATCTATACGGGGCTGAGCGCTGCGAGTCATCCTGCCTGTTTCTTCGTTGCCTGCGACATGCCTTTCCTCAACGCCGAGCTGATCAAGCTTCTGGTCCGCGAGGCCGAAGGTTGGGATGCAGTCGTGCCGCGTGTGAGAGGCGAGTTGCAACCGCTGCATGCCGTATACGCCAAGTCGTGCCTTCCGCTCATGAAAGAGTCCATCGATGCGTCAGTGCTGAAGATTGCCCGGTTCTTCCCGAAGGCCAAGGTGAAGATCATCGAGGAGCCGGCCCTCAGGGCGCTGGACCCGTATCTTCTCGGGTTCGTGAACGTCAATACCCCACTGGAGTTGGAGCAGGCGCAGTCGGTCCGACAACAGCAATACAGTCTTCAGCGACCAGCCGATAGCTGATACCTGAAAAGCGTACCGTGATTCTGACCGCTCGCCTCGTTCTTCCGATTTCCGGTCCTCCTCTTGTAGACGGTGGCCTCGTAATCCGCGATGGGGCCATCTGTGCGGTGGGCGAGGCGTCTGCGCTCATCAGGGATTTCGCAACAGAACCTCACCACGACCTGGGAAGCGCGATCCTCCTGCCTGGCTTGGTGAATGCGCATACCCACCTGGAGTTAACGGGGCTGCACGGCCGCCTTCCCCTTGGCAAATCGTTTACCGAATGGGCGATCGCCCTGCTTGATGTTCGCTCCGGGTTAGACGACGAATTTTTCGCTGCGTCAGCTCGTCAGGGCGTAACAACCCTGCTCCGAAGCGGCGTAACCTGTGTCGCCGATGTGACTGCATCAGGCAGCAGTGTCGTCCCTCTCAAGGCAGCGGGGCTTCGGGGCGTCATCTTTCAGGAGATACTGGGACCTCACCCCGAGCAGGCGACAGAACGGTTAGACGCAGCCGAGAAGGCCCTTCAGTCGCTTCAACTCCAAGCGACCGACAGCCTACTGTCGGTTGGTCTGTCGCCTCATGCGCCGTACAGCCTGTCTGAGTCGCTTCTGCTGTGTTGTGCCGAACTGTTGCGGCGCCGGCGCCTGCCGGCGACAATACACGTGGCCGAATCGCCGGAGGAGGTGGCATATATCGGCTTAGGGCTCGGGCCGATTGCCACCACGCTGTTGCCTGCCGTGGGTCGGCATTCGCCGTCCCATCGGGTCTGCGGCGAAAGCCCGGTTGCGCTCCTCGACCGAGCCGGCCTGCTGTCGGACCGACTCACGGCTGTACACGGGGTCCACATCGGAATCTCTGATCTTCAGTTACTGAAACAGCGAGGAGTGGCGCTGGCCGTCTGTCCTCGGAGCAATCACTACCTGAAGGTGGGGACAGCGCCGTTGCCCCGCTGTCTGGCGGCATCACTGAGGGTCGGCCTGGGGACCGATTCACTGGCCAGCAACGAGACGCTGAGCCTCTGGGACGAGATGCGATTTGCGCACCAGATCTATGGCGAGGCGGTCACGGCGCAACAGCTTGTGACAATGGCAACGCTCGGCGGCGCTGCTGCGCTTGGGATGGCCGGAATCATCGGATCGCTTGCGCCTGGTAAGCGGGCGGACCTCACTGCCCTGGCCATCGATCGCGTCGACGATGTTGATCCGTATGAATCGCTTCTCGATCAGGCCTCGGATGACTCAGTCGTCTTGAGTATGGTGGAAGGCAAGATCCTGTATCAACGCGAGGGGACCACGCGGTGGAGCTGTCATTAGGGAAGGTGGCATATATTAATTGTGAGCCGGTGTATTACGGGATCGAGCAGGGCGCGATTCCGGCGGCATGCCGGATCATTGACGGGACTCCTGCCGAGCTGAACGGTATGCTTCGGGCGGGCGATCTCGATCTATCGGTTATCTCCGCGATAGAGTATGCGCGCCATTCGGATAGATATCTGATTCTCCCTGACCTGGCGATCGGCTCGGATGGCCCGGCCGAAAGTGTCCTGTTCCTGAGCCGGGTGAAGCCATCCGACCTGAATGGACGATCGGTCCACCTGAGCAGGGATTCCCTTACATCGGTTTTCCTGGTGAAGCTCCTGCTGGCAAAGGCGTTTGGGGTAAGACCGCGGTTTCTACCCGCCGAGGCGGCAATGATCGATTCGCTCCCGGAGGATGTCGCCGGGATTTTGTTGATCGGTGATCCGGCGCTGCGGGCACGGGGCCGACTCCCCTTCACCCTTGATTTGGGCCAGGGTTGGAAGGAATTGACGGGTCTACCGTTTGTCTTTGGCGTCTGGGCGGTCCGCCGGGATGTGTATCGCGATCATCGAGAGGAGACGCATCGGCTTCATCGCGCCCTACTCGACTCCAAGCGCTATAGCTTGGCTCGGCTTGATGAGATCTGCGAGGCGGTCAGTGGACGAGTTGGGCTCGACCGGGACGCCTGCGCGATCTATCTGAAGGAGCGTCTCTCCTTTGATCTGACTCCACGGCACATCGAGGGGCTCCATCTATTTTTTACGCTGTTGGAGGCGGAAGGGGAACTGCCGTTGACACCGCCATTGGAGTTTATCGATGCTGCGTAGTGCCACACGCCGGGATGAACCAACCGAGCCTTACGCATGAGGCCGGCGGTCCCGGTTCAAGTTAGCGGGTCCCGCTCTTCTTCGACTCCTTGCTTTCAGTCTTTGTGCTGCCGCTATCGGCTGAGGCAGCCTTTTTGTCAGCCTCCATGGCCTTTTTTCGCTCGGGATTGGCATAATCGGTTACATACCATCCCGACCCCTTAAAGAGCAGGCCTGGGGCGGAGAGCAGCTTGTGGACCTTGCCCTCGCACAATACGCACTTTTTAATCGGTTTATCTGAGATCTTCTGGATGGCCTCGAACCTGTGATCACAGACTTCGCACTCGTATTCGTAAATCGGCACTACTGCCACCTCCTTTTTGACCGGCTTTACCGGGAGACGACCACAACAGTACGCCACGCCTCCGCTGTCGTACACTCATCGGCTCCAGCCGGTTCGGATCGACTGCAAGAAGTAGGATAAGCCACGGATGCCGCGATGTCAAGGTGACGAGCCCACATCGGTTCTGAGTTGAAGAGGCCGGCGACAGTCCGCCGCCAGGCAGGCGAGAAGGATTTTACTTGACAGTGCCGTGGCTGAACAGGTATGAGAGTTGCGAGACATGACGATACTGCGCTCCGATCATTCCATGTCAAGCTCTGCACCTTGCCGTTTCATTTCCTTGCGTGTACGGGCGAGGCTCTGTGCTGAGCCGTGCGCGCCACCCCATCACCTTAATCAGGCGAGGCGAGTTCCGATTCAAGCCGACCAGGTTCGATCGCTTCCTGTCGGACACCGCGACTAGTTCCGTGTTGCCTACATTGCTCGATCAACGTTCGCTCGCGAAGAAAATCGTGATTATTGCCGCGGTTCTCATCACCGTGGTTGGTCTGGTATCGGCCTATACTCTGCTCAATGAGCGGCTCGACCTGGACGGGTACTGGGAATGGATTGAGCCCACCTTTAACGAACAGGAGTTAGCCCGGTATGTGAAACAGGCCGGACCGTGGGCGCCCCTCGTGTTTATCGGACTTCAGGCTCTCCAGATCGTTGTTGCGCCGATCCCCGGTGAGGTGACGGGCATCCTCGGCGGCTATCTCTTCGGGACGCTTCCGGGTCTCATCTATTCCACCATCGGTCTGACTATCGGCTCGTGCCTCGCCTTCAGTCTGGGTCGTTGGCTGGGACACCATTTCGCTCGCCGGTTCGTCACGCCCGAGACCTACGAGATGTTTTTCTTTCTCACGCGGACCCAGGGCAAGTTG
>DATMXF010000132.1:0-3502 GCA_035561835.1 Patescibacteria group bacterium | reverse complement strand
TATCGGGTCGCCAGGGTTGACAGGTCGGCAATGAAAACAATGACAGGGCTACCGATAATCTACAAAACAGAGTGGAGGGATTAGAGCTTAGGGGGTCGGGGGTAGCTTCCTGCTTGTGCCCTTTTCGTTCTCTTCACCCTACACCCTAAACCCTAGACCCCAACAATGGGGGGATCAGTGAAAAACGTTCAGGAATCGCTCGACCGGCTATGTATCAATACCATTAGAACACTGGCTATGGACGGGGTTCAAAAGGCGAACTCCGGGCATCCGGGGCTGCCGATGGGGGCCGCCGCCATGGCCTACACCCTGTGGACGCGCGCGCTCAGACATAATCCGACTGATCCGTCATGGCCGAATCGCGATCGATTTATCCTGTCGCCTGGTCATGGTTGCATGCTGCTGTATTGTCTCCTTCATCTGACCGGCTACGACCTCTCTCTTGATGAAATCAAGCAGTTCCGCCAGTGGGGCAGCCGAACTCCAGGGCATTCGGAGCACGGTGTGACGCCGGGCGTGGAGACGACGACCGGCCCCCTTGGTCAGGGTTTCGGTAACGGCGTCGGGATGGCGATTGCCGAGCGATTTCTGGCCCATCACTTCAACCGACCGGGTTACCCGATTGTTGACCACTACACGTATGCCATCGTGAGCGATGGCGACCTCATGGAAGGGATCACCTCTGAGGCGGCATCGCTTGCCGGGCATCTTGGCTTGGGCAAGCTTATCTACCTGTACGACGATAATCGGATCACCATCGACGGCAGCACCGACATGGCCTTTACTGAAAATGTCGGACAACGCTTTGAGGCCTACGGGTGGCATGTCCAGCGAGTGGATGGAAACGATGTGAAGATGATCGAGGCTGCGCTGAGCGCCGCTCAGGCCGCGCACGATCGCCCGTCGCTGATTATTGCCAGGACCCACATCGCCTATGGCAGCCCGAATAAGCAGGATACGTCAGAGGCGCACGGGTCGCCTCTGGGAGACGAGGAGATACGGCTGACCAAGGAGGCGTTGGGCTGGCCGCTGGAGCCCACGTTCTATATCCCTGATGAGGCGCTGGCTCACTTTCGAGAGGCCCTGCAGCGAGGTCGTACCTGGGAAGCAGAGTGGCAAACCGGATTCGATGCCTATGCTGCCGCGTATCCCGAACTTGCCGAAGAATGGAACAGGGTGATGAGTGGACGGTTCCCTGAGGGTTGGGCCGAGAAGATCCCGGTCTTCACCCCTGCCGGTGGGAGCCTGGCGACCCGTGAGGCCTCTGGTAAGGTGCTCAATGCGATTGCCTCATCCCTGCCGACCCTCATCGGCGGCTCGGCCGACTTGACCCCGTCGAACAACACCTACCTGAAGGGAGACGGCGACTTCCAGAAGTCAAGCCCCGGAGGCCGGAACTTTCACTTTGGCGTTCGAGAGCACGCGATGGGTTCGATTCTCAACGGTATGGCACTGCACCAGGGGGTGATCCCGTATGGGGGTACCTTCCTCGTCTTTTCCGACTATATGCGCCCCGCCATCCGGGTCGCTGCGCTGTCGCATATCCATGTGATCTATGTCTTTACCCATGACAGTATCGGCTTGGGCGAAGATGGCCCTACCCACCAGCCGATTGAGCATTTGTCGTCCCTTCGGGCCATACCCAACCTCACAGTCATCCGCCCTGCCGACGCGACAGAAACGGCGGTCGCCTGGCGCGCCGCCCTGGAACACCGTAGCGGACCGGTGGTACTGGCGCTGACCAGGCAGAAGCTCCCGATACTCGACCGGACGAAATTCCCGCCTGCCGAACTGCTTCTGAAGGGAGCCTATATCCTGGCTGATGCCGACCAAGGTCAACCGCGTATCATCCTCATTGCGACCGGGTCGGAGGTGCCCTTGGCCCTGGAGGCGTGGGGACGACTGGCCGACGAAGGTATCCCGGCTCGCGTTGTCAGCATGCCGAGTTGGGAACTGTTTGATCGGCAGCCGGAGGCGTATCGGAACGAGGTGCTTCCCTCGGCGGTGACCGCCCGTCTCGCCATTGAGACCGGCTCTCCGCACGGTTGGCATCGCTACGTCGGTCTGCGCGGAGGGGTGATCGGCATGACACGCTTCGGAGCCTCAGCCCCGTATCAGGTCCTCTTGCAGCAATTCGGCTTTACGGCCGAGCATGTCGTATCCCGAGCCATGGAACTCCTGGCATAAAAAAACAGGGTGCAGGGTGTAGGGTCTAGGGTAAAGGCCAGAAGAAAAACAGATCTCAACCCTAAACCCTCTACCCTCCACCCTAACTAAGGGAGGGAAACCATACTATGACCGAGCTAATGGATCGAAACCTGGCTCTCGAACTCAGCAGGGTCACTGAGGCTGCCGCCTTGGCGGCAGCTCGACTGATGGGTAGACGCGACCGTGATAGCGCCGATCAGGCCGCTGTTGATGCGATGCGCTATGCCTTGAGCTCGTTCGAGATTGACGGTACGGTGGTGATTGGAGAGGGGCAGAAAGGTCAGGCCTCCCTGCTGCAGGTGGGAGAGCGTGTCGGCACAGGCTCCGCTCCGGCTCTTGATGTTGCCGTAGATCCGATTGACGGCGTCACGCTCCTCGCCAACGGCCGACCGGGCGCGATCTCTGTTGCTGCGCTCGCCGATCGGAATACGCTGTTTTCTACGCAGCTTGCCTACATGGACAAGATTGTTGTCGGGCCTCAGGCCGCAGGCGCGATCAACATCAATGCGCCCGTTAAAGAGAACCTGCAACGGATTGCTCAGGCTGAGGGCCGGGAGGTTGACGACCTGACGGTGGTCATACTTGACCGACCACGCCACGAGCGCCTTATCAAAGAGGTGAAAGAGGCTGGAGCCCGGATCAAACTGATCAGTGAGGGGGACGTTGCCCCAGGCGTGATGGCGGCAATGGAGGAAGATACCGGGATCGATGTGCTCATGGGAACCGGGGGTTCTCCGGAGGCGGTACTCATTGCCTGCGCGTTGAAGTGTCTTGGCGGTCAGATGCAATGCAGGTTCTGGCCGAGAGATGAACAAGAGCGGCAGATCCTCGAAGCTGAGGGTCACGATTTGGATCGCATCTTAACTGCCGATGACCTCTGCAAGGGAAGCAATGTGTTCGTGGCGATCACGGGTATCACGGACGGGGAGTTGCTCCGAGGGGTTCGCTATACGGGAGGTTATGCACGAACAACCTCCCTCATGATGCGCTCTGTCTCCGGAGGGATACGATGGATGGAGGCGAGGCACGATCTGAAGCGTCTCAAAGAGATCGCCGGAACCCGTTACGAAGGCGTGAAGCACAAACAGATCCACCATTAGGAGAGAGGGTAGCTTCCGCCCACTCGGACGCACAGAGCAGAGAAGCAGACGCCTCAGTGCCCTTATCGCGCTGGGGCGTTTTCTTTTTGTGGGGGATTACCATCCAAGAGGGACGTACTCCGGATCATCGATTGCCGGCGCGATACCGGCCTCAGAATTCGCTTGCCCAACGTGAGCGGACATCCTACATTTCG
>DATMXF010000131.1:0-3793 GCA_035561835.1 Patescibacteria group bacterium | reverse complement strand
TCATTGCGCTTCACCTCCTCTTTCTTGAAACATAACTATCAAATCCCCGGCTGAGGACCCATGGCGTAAGCCCGTGGATATCTATTGGGGGAACCATTCCCGCTTTCAGGAACGCTTGCGGCGGTTGAGGCGAGGAGCCCTTACTTCGAGGTCCGATCGAATCGCTTGATGATCTCGGTACTGAGGTCGAGGTTTTTGTCAAAGTATAAGAGACCAGGACGCTGCGCCTCCAGGACGACGAAATAACCTTTTTCGGTAGCGTAGGCTTTCAGAATACCTTCGAACCGGCCGGCGAGTTCCTGGATGCTCTCTGTCTCAGCATTTTTCAGCTCCTCTGTTTTATCGTCGAGGAGGCGTTGAAAGGCTGCTCTGTCGCGTTCCAGTGTTGCGGTACGGTCCTCTCGCTCTGCAACCGTGAGTCGAGACGTTGCCGCGTCAAGTTCTTTCTGACGCGCGACCAGCTTGACCTCCTCGGCCTTCATCTCCTTCTTCAGCTTCTCGGCCAGGGTTTCCAGCCGCGCCTTGGCGGCTTTTCCGGCCTTAGAGGCAAGGACAACCTGGCGAAAGTCTACGACGCCAATCGTTAACGATTCCTTGGCGAATGCCGCCGATGGAGCGGCGATGGTAAGGCCGGCGCTCAAACAGGCGATGGAGCATCCGGTGAAGAAACCCGCAACACCTGATCTCATTTTCATCGTTGGCGAAGAGTCCTGATTCCGTTAGAGGGCTAAACGATCAGGAAGAGGTGGTGGCGGCATCGGAGGCGACTGCGGCCTGGGAGTAGCCCGAAGCCGACGGTCAGTTTGCTCGAAGATGAGAGGCGGCCACCAGGTGGACCACGTCCAGACACCCGATAAATCGCTTCTCGTCAGGATTTCCACCTGCGATTGTTTGCCTCCCATGTCCCGGACGGCGACATAGACGATTTCTCCAAGGCTCTGTTCGCGATATGCGGTGGAGAAGTACGCGAGGCGTGGATTTGAATGGCTCGGAACCAGATCGGTCGGAAAAAAGTTGAGGTCTCGAAGCGCCTGGTTGACGGCGACGACGGTTTCTATGGCAGGATGCGGGTAGGCTTTGACTGCGCGACCTCCGCCGGGAAAGCTTGCGCAGCCTGCCATCGCCAGGACGAGCAACACCACCAAAAATTGTCGACAGCCTGGATAGCGCATGATGCTTTCTCTATCCCTCCCCTTCCCCGCGTATATTATCTTGCGTGGCACGCCACCAGGCCAGTAGGACCGTCAACGCCATCAAGATCGGCGTAATGCCGTAGGCGAGGGCGATAATTACGATCTGCCGCAAGTGTGTCTTTCCACTAAAGGCGAACTGCCGACTATACGGCGCCCGCTAACTGGTTGGCATGTGACGCCGGTTCGGTCTCCAGGCTCGGGCGCTCTCGAATGAGTTCCTGAGGCAGGCCGAAATTCACCTCCTCCTTGATCGATTCGATCTCCTCGATGTCGGTGACGCCCAACGCTTTGAAATAGCCGACGACGCCCTGGACCAGGTGCTCGGGGGCTGAGGCGCCCGCCGTCACCCCAATGACCCGCGTGTCCTCAAGCCATACCGGGTTAATCTCGCTGACATCATCAATGAGATAGGCCCGAACCCCCACCCCTTTGGCGACCTCGATCAACCGCTTGGAGTTTGAGCTGTTTTGTGAGCCGAGGGCCAGGATCAGATCAACACGCGAGGCCAGCTCTTTCAACGCGGTCTGGCGGTTCTGTGTGGCGTAACAGATGTCTTCCTTAGACGGAAAAGCGAGCGCCGGGAACTTCCGCCTAAGAGCGTCGATGATCCCCGTCGTATCATCTAGGCTGAGCGTGGTTTGCGTGATGACCGCTACCTTGGTGGGATCAGGGACGTTCAACTCCTCCAACTGCTCCGCTGATCCGATGACGGTAATGGCGTCAGGCGCTTCGCCCGTTGTTCCGATCACCTCATCGTGCCCTTTGTGGCCGACCAGGATGATCGAGTGACCTTCCCGGGCAAACTTAATCGCCTCGTTGTGGACCTTCGTGACCAGGGGGCAGGTGGCATCGATAACCTTTAACCGTTTGGCAGCGGCCTGGGCACGTACCTCCGGTGAGACCCCGTGTGCGCTATAAATAACGAGTGCGCCATCCGGAACCTCGTCCAGGTCATCAACGAAGATCGCTCCCTTGTGCCGCAGTTCGTCTACGACGTGTCGGTTATGAACGATCTCCTTCCGAACATACACCGGCTCGTCGTACAGGTCCAGAGCGATCTTGACCACATCGATGGCGCGGTCCACTCCGGCGCAGAATCCCCTCGGCGTCGCTAGAATCAGTTTTTCGACGGTCACCAGTATGCCTCGCGAGTGATGGCTCCGTTCAGACTCAGTTGACATGGAGCACGGACACGCTAGACATCATAGCAAGAGAGCATGGTACTGTCAAAAACCTCATCCATATTGCTCTGTCTGAGGGGCCATTCGTTGTTCACGCGTTCTTAGAAGAAAGGTTGTGTGGGCACCTCTGTGCTCGGTCGATACTGAAGTGCGTTAGACGACGCCGAGAATCTTTGTCGCGCGTCTGAGGTCCGGCGCTTTGACCCAGAGGATGGCGCCGTATCGATTCCCGCCGGCACAGACGGCCGTCACGGAGGTCACGTTGATCTGTGCATCTGCCAGCTTAGTCAGCAGGTCGGCGACGGCGCCGATACGGTCCTCGCCCTGAATCAGAAAGCCGCTCTTCTTCTTGCTAAGCGTACACCCGGCTTTCCTGGCGCATTTTGTAAAGGCTGCGGAATCGGCCGGGATGAAATCCAATTGGGCTCGCCGACCCTTGGGAAACCCTGAGAAGGCCAGCAGATTGAGCCCGGATTCCTTAATGGCGTTGAGGGCGCGCGCCGCCTCTCCCGGCTTGTTGGGGGTCTCAATGTAGAAGTAATCCACGCGAGTGATCGTCTCAGTCATGGTCGCCTCCTTGCGGTGTGTATTGCGTTGGACAACATCAGTTTACCATCCAAACCACCAGCGCTCTAACCTGCCGAAAAGTTTATGCGGCAAAGACCTTTAATTGGTTGCCACAATATTGTAAAATTCACTCTATGTCAACTGCTCTGAGGTGTACAAGAACAATGTTTGACAGTATAACCTATTTATTTGTCCGTCTTTGATCAAAAGATGCACTGTGTCATTGCGAGGCGAAGCCGAAGCAATCTCACAGTCCTTCAGGATAACAACGGCGAGATTGCCGCGCTCCCGTTGGTCGCTCGCAATGACGGACTGGTGCCCGGGTTGCGCTGTCGATCGCTATTGTTAGGGTATTTCTACGAGTTGAACAGAACATGACCGCAAAACGGATCGATCTGAATAGCGACGTTGGAGAGAGCTTTGGCGTCTGGACGAGAGGGAACGATGAGGCGCTGATGCCCTCTCTCACCTCGGCGAGCATTGCCTGCGGGTGGCACGGCGGAGATCCGCAGGTGATGCGACGGACCGTCAGGCTTGCGAAGGCGCACGGTGTCAGGGTTGGAGCGCATCCGGGCTTCCCTGATCTGTCGGGCTTCGGTCGGCGGCCGATGCAGCTTTCGCCCGGAGAGGCGAGAGACTATCTTCTGTACCAGGTCGGGGCGCTCTGGGCCTTTATCAAGGCTGAGGGGATGCGACTTCAACATGTCAAGCCTCATGGGGCGCTCTATCATATGGCCGCCAATGATCGTTTGCTATCCGAAGCCGTTGCGGGAGCGATCGCCGAGCTTGACCCCACCCTGATTCTGATAGGACTGCCGAGCTCTGAGCTTGTAAGGGCCGGGCAGGGGGCGG
>DATMXF010000130.1:0-7594 GCA_035561835.1 Patescibacteria group bacterium | reverse complement strand
CCGGCTGGGAGCTTGGCGGCTGGGCAGGCCGCGTTAGACGCCGGTGCCGACGCTATCTACGTGGGCCTCAAAGGCTTCAGCCGCGGCGGGCCAAGAAGTGAACTGACCACCCAAGCGTTTCAGGACGTCCTGGCGGCGGCCCATGCAAAGGGTTGCTACCTGCAGGCGGCGCTCAATACCATCCCGGGCTTGGCCGAACGGCGAGTCCTCGCAGAAAAGGTCGAGGAGCTGATCGGCTGGGGAATCGATGGGATCATCGTAAACGATGTGGGCCTTCTGGCTGAGCTTCGCAGCCGGTACCCCCGGCTCGGCATCACCGCCAGCATCGGCTGTACCATCATGAACGAGGCTGATGTTACCTTCTACCGCGACTTGGGAGCCGACGCTGTTGTGCTCCGCGGCACCGTCACGCCTGATGAGATCGCTGCCTTCGCGCAGGTTCCCGACGTGTTGATCGAGGTGATGGTCCACATGGTGGACGAGTTCATCCTCTTGGGCAGATGCTGGATGCCGAGCTATTACCAGATGAATCCGGCTCCGCCTACACCCCTGCATGGCAGTGGGGATCGCATGCTCGGGAGCGTAAAGCGAGGAGGCGCCGGGGTGTGCTTCAAGATCTGCGAGCAGTCCTGGGAGCTGTACCAGGGCGAGCGATGCGTAGCCACACGGCTGCTGCCAAGCTGCCAGATCAGCGCGATCAGCCACCTGGCCGATCTCCTCAATACCGGCGTCGATGCCGTCAAGCTCCAAGGCAGGAGCCTCCCACCTGAACTGCTCGCTCCGCTTGTGCGGCGCTATCGCTTGGCGATCGATGCCTGGATGGCGGGAGAGCCCTTGCCGGCCTTTGCAGAGCCGTGCCTGGAACCGTCCTGGACGGTGATGGGCCGGTGACCTGTCTGCCGCCAGGCAGGGGTCAGGATGAAAGAGGAATAGTGGCGCAGGCGTTTGAGCTGAACACGACCATCTCGAATCTGCGGGACCTCATCGAGTCCGATCTGAGTCCATACGATGCCGTCTACCTTGGCAACATCACCTGCCGGCTGTACGAGGGCAACCTGCTGGAGCACCTCGATGACCTGCGGGAGGCGATAGCGATCCTGAAGAGCCGAGGACAGAAGGCGTATGTCGCCACGTATGCCGCGCCGCGCAACGACAGCCTGCCGCAACTCCGAAAGGTTGTGGCCGTGGCGGTGGAGGCCGGGGCGGATGCCGTTGAGGTCCATAACCTCGGGGTCTTGAAGATCGTCCACGAGGCGTACCCCGATCTTGCGGTCCACATCGGTGGCTTCGCGAATGTCTATACCGATGTTGGTGCTGCCGTCCTGAAACGATACGGAGCAGTTCGCATCACGCCCAACTACGAACTGAGCCTGGAGGAGATCGGCGAGATCCATCGCCATGTGGGGCTGCCGATGGAACTGCTGGTTCATGGCAAGATGCCGCTTGGCATGTCAGACGACTGCTTCTTGTTGGAGTATGAGCAGGCCTGGGGGATGACATGCCCTGCCCTCTGCCGGCAAGAGCTGTTCCTGAAACAGGGCGATTGGGCGATGAAGTCAATCGGAAAAGGGGTCCTGAGCGGGAAAGATGTCTGCCTGCTGGAGCACCTGAAGCGACTGATGACCGAGGGGTACACCTGTTTTCGGGTCGAGGCGGCTTCAGAAAGTCCTGCCTACCGACTGGAGATTGGCTGGGTCTACCGCGAGGCTCTGGAAGCTGCTCTGGCTGGAAGCGACGGCCTGGAAGGGCAGTGGTGGGACACGATCAGACACCATGCGCGAATCGGCCTGTGCAACGGCTTTTTCTTTGGCACATCGGGAATGGCCTATCATGGCGTGCAGAGTCCGGGCGCGGACACCGCGCCGGTCAGCGGAGCGGGGTCGGGTAATGATTGAGCTGCTTGCTCCCGCAGGCAACCTGGAGATGGCGGTGGAGGTCACGCAGGCTGGGACCAACGCCATCTATGTGGGACCGCGAGGCTGGAGCCGACGCCGTGACACCTTTGAGATGGACGATGGCGCCGTCCGTGAGGCGATTCGGCTCGCCCATGATGGCGGCGCCAAGCTCCGGGTGGCATGTAATACGCACATGCAATCCAAAGAGATTCCGGCGCTGCTCAGCCGAATGGAGTGCTTCGTCATGGACGGTATTGATGGCGCCATCATGGCCGATATCGGCGCAATTGCGGCCGTGCATCGGCGCTTTCCCGAACTACCGATCCATGCGAGTGTCGGGGCCAACATCCTAAACGACGCTGACGTGGCCTTCTACCGGGAGATCGGCGTTTGCCAGGTTGTGGCCGATACCAAGCTGACGTTGCGGGAGTTGCTCTCCAGAAAGGCGCACCTCGACGTTGGGATCGAGGTTTTGATCCATGCGAACACCTGCTATACCTATCTGGGCAAGTGCTGGATGTCGCCGTACGCTCGGCTGGAGCGAACGATTGACGAGGCGGGCAAGGACCTCTTCAAGGGGAGTCCGAACCGGGGTGGGCTTGACTACCGCGTCTGTCTTGAGGCCTGGCAGCTTTACAGCGGCGACATCAAGCGGGAGGACCGCGTGGCGCTTCAGAACGAGGCGTTCTTCCTGCTGGAGGATATTCCGCACTTGATTGATCTGGGCGTCCGCTGTATGAAGATCCAGGGCCGCGAGTACACGACTTCCCTCGTGGGGAACATCGTGAGGTTCTATCGCGAGCTGCTTGACGCTTATGCCGCCAATACGCCGGGTGAGCCGTTTGATCTGAACCCCTGGAAGGCGCGCTTGACCACGATCGAGGGCGAGCGGGATAGGCAGCGTCATGCGGGGACCCTGGCCTTACTGGCCGAGGCCAGGCTTCCTGTCGCCAGCGCTCATTGTCCGTAAGCGGTCGTGCACCGGTGCTGCCTTCATCTCCTCGTCGAACGTACTTGATCTCCACGGTTTCTACGAGGCTCTACCTATCCGACCAATGGGTTCAAGGGTGAACATTCCTCCAGAGGGAGCCGCGCTGCTCACCTTGGTGCGAGCCTCCCTGTCGGCAATCCCCCCTGTAATCGAGGGCTTTCTCTCCTCGCTCGATTGGGATTCTTTCCTGCGATTGGCTCGGCATCATCGTCTTGAGCCGCTTCTCTGCTATGGCCTCAGGCACTCTCGCTTCGCCGGGATACCGACCGGAATTCGTGTGGAGTGGGAGGCGCGTCGCCGGACATCGATCGCTACTGCTCTGTACCATCAGGAAGCGCTGAGAGAAATCGCAGCAGCTTTCGCAGATCATGGCCTTCCATTTGTTGTCTTGAAGGGTGAGGCGATCTCGAAAGCATTCTACCCTCAGGAAGGCCTACGACCTTACGGCGATATCGATCTTCTCATCCGACCGGAGACCTACGAGTCGGCAAAAGCGATACTGATGAGTCTTGGATTCCGACTCCGACAGGCGGTCAATGAGGCGGAAAAGCTGCGTCTCTTCGGAGAGATTGAGTTCAAAAAAGAGGGTCCCGTAGCCTTAACGGTGGACCTTCACTGGGATACGCTGATGACGTCATGGGAGCCACAATCGTTGCTGAGCGATCACGAGACCTGGGTCTCCCTTGATCAGGTGTGCCTGGGGAGTCACACCATACCGATCCTCAAGGGAGAGGTTCTCCTGATCTACCTCTGTGTTCATTTCGCATTTCATCATGCGTTTGACGGGCTGATCCTCCTCTGTGATCTCTTCCTGGTGCTCAGGCGCGACGCAGAGAAGACCGACTGGGATCGCCTCATTGCCATGGCGAACCGATGCCAATGCCGGCATGCGCTCTACTGGTCCCTCTATCTGGTCAAATCACTGATGGCGGCTCCGGTGCCGGACTCAGTTCTCGACCGGTTGCGACCGAATGTGCTGATCCGGGCCCTCATGCCAACCACTCGGTTGCTCTTTCGAGATAGCTTGGTCTCTCAGTCACTGGAACGCTACGTCAAGTTTCTCTTGATCGATACTCAGAAGGGACGTTGGCGGGCACTGCAGGCCTGGTTCCAATCAAGCAAGCGACTCATCGGAAGGTGACAAGAGTTCGGACCGCCCTCTCACCCTGCGACTGAGACCCAAAAGCCACGGTGGGGATACCGGTTAAGGTAGAACCCCAATGCCCCTGTCGCGGTCGCTCACTGTCTGTAGGCGGTCGTACCCGCAGTGTCACATCACGGGGCTGGGCTGGCGGGGATCGGTGCTGCGGCGGGAGTCGGCGCTGCAGCAGGCGTGGAGGTCGCGGCAGGTGTTGGCGCAGCGGCGGCCGGCTTTTCTTCCACTGGTACAGGTACAGCCTTTTTGACCGACAATTGCCACCTGGGCAACCCATCCAGGATTTTCTTCGGGGCGGCAACAGTGAGGCCCTGACTGGTGGCCCACTGCTGTATTTCCCCCGCCAACGCTTGCTCGGGCACGACAATCACCAGCTCATCGTCTACTGCCAGCTCCTCCAGCGCCCGCTTGGCCGTAGGCAATCGGTAGCTCTTCATCTCTCCTAGCAACTGTAAGAATCGCTTCATCGCTGTCAGCATCCTCCTTAACGTTCGATTGAGACGGCTGCACCGTCCACAGACTACCAAAAGGTGCAAGCCCGAGTCAACGCACGTTTTCGTTTTTTCCCTTGACGCTGCTTCTCAGGCGGTATTACCATTCGGCCACTACGACGGCTCCTCTCTGCCGTGAACCGAAGGCGCAAGGCATTGGCAGTCGGCGAGGAAACCGCTGTGAAAAGTCAGACTCGCACGTCTGGATTAAGCTGTAGGTATTGCGGCCCTTCAGGGCAGTTCAAGCCCCGAAGGGCCGTTCTGCTTTCCCGTAGTCATCCGCCAGCGGGGATGCTTGTGCTGCTGGGCGGAGGCGTCTTATGCCGACCCCGAAGCAGATAAGGGGTCTTATCTGGAAACCATATACTCTATAGCTGGGCCGCCCACAATCGTCACACCACCGGGATGAGCCGTCGGGCCGGTGCACGCCGTGGCCCACTGAGTGATCAAGGAGGCACACCATGACCCCCTCTAAACACACGCCGCAATCACATCTTGCTTTGGCTCTCCTCCTGCTGTCGGCCGGGCTATTGGCGTGTGCCGCACCAGGCGCCAGCCAGGCCCGCGTGTACTTTACCGCCCCGGCCGATGGCGCGACCGTCACCAGTCCGGTGAAGGTCACGATGGCCGCGGACAGCTTTGTCGTCGAACCCGCCGGTGCAGTCAAGGCCGGGGCGGGTCACCTCCACATCATGGTGGACACCGACTGTGTCGCCGCCGGCAAGGTGGTGCCGAAGGATGGCAGCCACCTACACTACGGCCAGGGACAGCTGGACGCTGAACTCGCCTTGTCACCCGGCACGCACACCCTGTGCTTGCAGGCTGCCGATGGGGCGCACCTGGCGCTGGCTGGCGCGGGCATGACGCAGACAATTACCATCACTGTGCAGTGACCCAGGCAGTCGAAGCGAAACTGGCAATCAGAGGCAGCCCGACCCCGGGTTGCGGCCGATGCCGCTGTCGCGGCGGGGGGGACTGAGGGCGATTGTGAGCGCCTTCAGGACGTGTCTTCAGTCCGAACGGGTGGCGGTGCGGCTGAACCCAACCGGTTGAGGCTAAAAAACGAAACACTCTAAACAGAATCAATTCTAATTTTCAGGAGGACGTTATGTGCCGCAGATTCACCCTCACTACCTTCATTGTCACGCTGTTCCTGGCGTTGTCTGCCCTTACGCTAGTCAGGGCTTCGGCATCGGACAAAGCGGACCATGAAGTCTGGATGCTGGACCAATCAGGCTTCCCTCCAAGTGCCGTTCCGGCGACGGATATTGGAGGCACGCTGTACATATTCGACGGAAGCAAACTGTCCTGGAAAGCTGCTTCCAAGGCCGACCCGGAGGTCTTCAGTCTAACGGCTTTGGTGCAGCAGTTGGACAACTTGGCGGCGCCACGTCGGCCGCACTATATCGCCTTCAATACCTCCCACACACACGCGATCATCTCGTTTGTGGCCACCGGACACGTGCTCATTGTCAAAGCTGCTACACGAACGCCGGTCTTCGTGGTCGACGTGGGTACGCAAGCCCACGCGGCCGTTCCTTCGCCCGATGAATCCTATATCCTGGTGGCAAACCAAAACGGCAAGCTCCTGCAGCGGATCAACACGAATTATGCGACCAACACGTTTGTGCTTGACAACAACGCCACGCTGGATCTCGACGACGGAACGACGCCAAGTGGAGCTGTGAAGCAGTTCGGTTCCGCTGGTCAGGTGGGCGTCAGACCGGACAACGCTCCCATCCTGGCTCTGCCCGACTCGACCAGTAACCTGGCGTTCGTTACGCTCCGCGGCGGTGGTCTGTTTGTGGTTAACCCGCGTGCCACACCGATGGCGATCGTCGGCGAGTATACCAACGCGACCATCGAGCCCGCCGGTCTCCTGGCGATCCAAAAGGGGGGCAAGCTGTATTTCAACTCAGGCGGCGGGGGCGGGGCAGAGCTCGGGTTCCAATCCGTCCTGTATAAGCTGCCAGTGAGTGCGTTCTCACCTGCGCCGAATCCCTATCCGACACCTGATGCGCCAGCGCCGACAGTGGTCTTCGATCACGGAAATCAAGGTGTGGACTCGCACGGGCTGTTGCTCACCGAGCATGAACGCTTCCTGTGGGTAGCCGACCGCGCCGCCAACCGGATCATCGTGGTCGATACTGAGACGGACAGCGTAGTCAACAAAATTGACCTGGTTGGCACCGTCTCGGAGGACCCGGCCCAGGACATTCTAGGCATATCGCCGGACGGAAATTGGGTGTACACAACGCTGCGCGGACCGCTCCCGCTTACCGGGAACAATGCTCAGCTCAATAACGCGCAAGGACGGACGCCAGGATTAGGGGTAATCCAGGTACAGCAAGGAGGCAGGGGCGGTATCCTTAAGGCGTTGTTCGCCATCTCGAACTTCGACGGTACCGACAATGAGGAGCGCGCTGATCCGCACGGAGTCGCCGTGCGGCGTCGCTGAGAGCCATACATGCGCAACTTCTTTTCGCTGCCCATAGAGCAACCCGCCTAACCCTCGCATCAACTCGGACTGCCAACTATGCTGCGCTTCGTTGGCAGCCGGTTATGCGGGACGTGTGTGCCCGGCATGACACAGAGCGAGCGGGGTGAGAGTCCCCGCGCTAGGTATTCGCGGAGCCGAAGGCGAGGAGAAGGGCAAGGGCGTCATCGCGAGGTGGGGTCTGGAGGAAGCCCAATCCAAACGCGCGGGGCGACGAACAGGAACCGGATACGAGGTGTGCAAAGAAAATAGAGAAAATGGGGACAGACACTATTATCGTAACAATTCGTGGTGTTTGCGGTCATGATCGTGCATGCCACGGATTGCTCGAATCGTTGTACCCGACCACCCGTATCATGTGACGCAACGAGGGAATGATCACCGGGCGGTCTTTCGGAACGACAACGATTCAAAGGCACACGATGACAGAGCGACCACTGCGAAGGGATGGGTTCATCGGGAAGTGAGCAAAAAAATTGGACGAGGAATACGCGCGTTGCAGAGGGGAAGACCAAGAAAGGATCTCAATAAATAGTGTCTGTCCCTATACCCTATACCGGCGGG
>DATMXF010000129.1:0-4012 GCA_035561835.1 Patescibacteria group bacterium | reverse complement strand
ATCGGATAGCGCGCTAATGGAGCACTTCCTTCCGGCGCAACGGCAATGACCCGGACCGATTCGCCGGCGCTTTGCGCGTCGGTCGCATAGACAAGGGCGGCCTCTACCTCGCCTCGCACAACGTAGGCCAGGGCCTGACGAACATTCTCCGTGAAGATCAACTTCGGCTGCAACGAATCCCACAACCCAAGACTCGTCAGGACCATCTGCGCGTACTCTCCAGCGGGAACGGTTCGTGGACTGCCGATAGCAATGAGCTTGATCTCCGATTTGGTCAAATCTTTGAAGGAAGCGAGATCGAACCGAAGGACAGAAGATCTGATCAGGACTAGCAGGTTGGCAGCAAGTGTATGCCGGGTTTCATTGAGCAGAAGACCCTTGGCTTCAAGTTCATCCATCTGCTTCGACGCGGCCGAGATATAGAGATCCACCGGTGCGCCGTGCTCAATCTGCTGTCGCAACGCGCCGGAACTACCCCAGTTGAAGACCACCTTGACGTCAGGATGGCGTTGTTCAAAGTGAGCGCCGATTGCCTGCAGGGGCTCTTTCAGGCTGATCGCAGCCGATACCAGCAGTTCAGTACTCGGCGCCGCAGATGCCCTGGTGAGCTGCGCGGCGAACACCAGAAGGCCCACCAGCCAACCGCAACTCCGCCGGACTGTCTCTCGGTCGCCCCGCTGCATATTGATTTAGTATAGGTCAATTCTATCTCAAAACGCAATCCTGACCTCAATCGGCTCTTGCCTGCGGTCACCCCTTGCTAGCCCGCCGCCATCAGGTCGCGGAACTGCTTATGGCTTCAGAACCACAGTTGCAGCCGCGTGAGGACCTCCCATGCGGTTGTCCGCGTGTTGTTGGAATTTGTGAAGCTAAACGGGGTGCCGCGCTCGTTTGAGAACCAATTCTCAACGAAGTTGGCCATCCACTTTACATTTGGTGTAAGGTACCAGTTCACGCCGGCCGTCACGGCATTAACCCGGTTGCCCATAATGTCTTTTGCGCGAAAATCAAGCTGCTCAAAGCGGGCCGCGAGTTCCCAGGCTCCCCAACCTTTCTCAGGTCCCACCGGCGAAGCCCACCGGGTTGGGATGACCGGCTGGCCAGGAACTTTGGTCTCGCCCGTCAGCATATAGGTCATCGTGACGTACCAGCCCCGGCCGTACAGATCGTGCAGATCGCTTCCTCCGGTCCCCAACCCTTTTCGCTCCTCCCGCGTCTGGATATACTCGCCATACATCGTGAACGGCCCGTAGTAGTACGCTGCTTCGCCGCTATAGCGCAGTCGATCGCCTCGCGTAGGGATAGACCGAAAGAAGACAAACTGGGCATCGGTTTTGCCCTGCAGGCTCTGGCCGCTGTCCTCGTCGCCCCACGCGACGTCGCCTCCTACCTGCAGGTTTTTGAGCCACGGCGACCCGGTCTGCTTGAACGGGGCCAGGACGAGACGGCCAACGATGTCCTTTGAATCGTTGGTGTCGCGTTTATTCTGGCCCGAACCGTTGAAACCCCCCAGCGCGTAACTGACGAGGCCATCGAACGCTGAGCCATGTACCATCGCACCCATGTCGCGGGATGGAACAAGGTTGTCCGCGACCGACCGCTCCACGAAGTCGATGTTGTTGTCCGAGAACAGCTCCTCATAGCCAAACGGCACCTTAAACTGCCCCGCCCGAAGTCTAAGTTCGGGCCAGTAGTGGATATCGAGAAAGCCGTCCGTCAGGACGACGTTGCCGTCCCTGCCAGCTGCCCCCTGTCCGAAGTCGGCCTCGACGAAGAAGTCGAAGTATCTGTAGAACGTTCCGGCGAGGCCGATTCTGGCCCGCCTGACCAGAAATCTGTTGGTCAGTTCGGTACCGTCCAGGTTGCGCCTATTGCCGTCCTCAAAATTTCGATAATCGAACTGGATGCGGCCGACCGGACTCAGGATGAAATTGCCGTCTGTCGATCGGATATAGGGCTGCCAATTCTTGAACCCGGCGTCGAACTTTGGCGTCGCTGCAACCTTGATCTGCTCCACCTCCCGCTTGAGCTTTTGGTTCTCCTGCTGGGCCTGCTTCAGACCTTCTACCTCACGCTCCAGGGTTTGTTGGTGGGTTTGCCCTTGTTTCAGGGTGTTGACCTCCTGCTGAAGCGCCTCAATGATCCTCTTCTGAGCTTCGAGTGCCTGCTTCTGACTCTCAAGCTGCTGCGCCAGTTCGCTCAACCGATCGGCGGCAAACACCCTCGGCACGCCAGTACCCCACACCAGACAGATTGCCAAGCTTGCTGCTATGAGCGCGCGCTGCATCGTCTCCTCCCTGTCATCGATCTTATGACTGAAAATCTTGGTGAAGACAGTCCCGCCTTGTGCCTCTTTTCCCCTTGACATTGATTGCAATCAGTGGGGAAATACAATGGGCGTTGGGGCGGGAGACCGCCTCGTGTCCCAGGGGCGTTCAGTATCGACCTGGCCGGATGAGCTGAACGCCCCTTGTCATCTTCGAGTACTGCTCAGGCTCTAAATCTATTTAGCGCCCAATCTCCTCCTCGTGTTTACCGGCATCCGGGTAAAACAGCGGCTCACCGAACTTCTCCACCCCAAAACTCTTGATGACCTCCTGGACCGCAGGCGAGACCATGAAGTCGGCGAACGCCTTTCCGCCCGCAGCGTTCACCTTCGGGAACCTGGCGGAACTGACCTCCATGACCGAGTAGATATTCAAGAGCGATGTGTCCCGCTCCACCAGGATGTCCAGGGTGAGGCGTTTTTTCAACGCGAGGAAGGTGCCGCGGTCGGTAAGGGCATAGGCCCGCTTCTCCGCTGCAATACCAAGGGTCTGCCCCATCCCCTGACCTGATTCGAGATACCAATCGCCGATTGGGTTTCGCCCCGTCGCTTTCCACAGGCGTTTCTCAAGCTGATGTGTCCCGGAATTATCACCGCGAGAGACGAATGGCGTCTTCGTCTCGGCAATCTTGCGAAGCGCATCACTCGCCTTCTTTACGCTACGAATCTGAGCCGGATCTTCTGTGGGGCCGACCACGACAAAATCGTTATGCATGACCAACTGCCGGTTAATGAGCGTCCCATCGGCTACGTACTTCTTCTCAGCTTCAGGCGCATGGACCAGGACGACGTCGGCCTCGCCTCGACCGCCCAAGGCAAGCGCCGACCGGTTCCGATAGAGATCGTTTTCACTACATAGCCGGTTCGCTTTTCAAACAGCGGAACTAAGACGTCGAGTAGACCCGAATCCTGCGTACTGGTGGTAGTCGCCAGAATGACATTCTGGCCTGCGGCCTGAACGCTACAGATTAACGCGATCTGCAAAATACCAAGCGCCGCCAGCCCCACAACAAAGCGTTTACGAGCGCTCTTCAGCCATCTCTTACCCATGACCCCAATCATCTCCTGCTACTCCTTGGCGATCATGACTTCAGTCGCTTTGATGACAGCGAAGACTTTATCGCCTACCTTCAATTTCATTCGCTTGGCCGACCCGCTGGTGATAGCAGCAACCAATTCCTGATCCCCGACCTTCACGACTACCTCGCTCATCACGGCTCCGATTTTCACCTTCTTAATGACCCCCGCTAGTTGATTCCGCGCGCTCATCTCCATCCTCCCCACCTCCTCCCGTTGAAAACAGCGTTCAGCAGTCAGCCGTCAGCCTCGGACAAAGCGGAACGCATTATCGGAAGAGCTGAGAGCTGATCGCTGAAAGCTGATCGTTAGTACGAGAATAGCAACCGCGATTTCTGCCGTATGGTTGCCCGCAATGTCTTCTGCAATCGCTTATACTCCCGCAGGAGCTTGCGCGCTTGCGGTGTGAGCCGCGTCCCGCCGCCCGCGGTTCCTCCATGGCTGATGACCAGAATCGGTACGCCGGCGTGTCGCTCCATCGTCTTCAGATATCCCCACGCGCGCCGATAGGACCACCCGACCCGTTTCGCCGCATGCTGGATCGACCCGAGCTCATCGATCGCTTCGAGGAGCGCGATACCGTGCTCCCCCATGATAAATTTGCCGTCT
>DATMXF010000128.1:0-3442 GCA_035561835.1 Patescibacteria group bacterium | reverse complement strand
TATTCGAGTTAGCGATCGCGCATAAGAAAAACGACCCTCACATTTGGCTCAGGATCGACGATCTCGGCTCGATCCTCCATTTCAGGACCCTCGAAAAGTTGCTCAAATGGGCCTGAGAGCATTTCTCCGACAGGCTCCTAGCCGGTCTATTTGGTCTATTGGGTCTATTTGACCTCTCGAGAGATCAGCACCTGAGGGCCGGCGGCTGATCGCCGGGCGCCCACAATGAGGATCATGTCTACAGGACTCTTCGACAATCTCGGTCTCAAGCTCGCCTCTTTGGGCCTCGCCTTTGCCCTTTGGATGGTCGTCGCGGGGGAGCAGAGGGATGAGCGCACGTTGAATGCCCCGCTTACGCTCGCACGGCTTCCGAAAAACACGACCCTCCTCAATGTTCCTGGAGACTTTGTGACGGTCCAGTTGCGTGGTCCGAAAAGTCTGATCTCGGGCCTGTCACCCAACGAGGTAGACGTCAATCTCGATCTCTCGACCCTGAAAGAAGGAGAGAATCTCGTGGCGGTGAGGGCCGACCAGGTCGACGTCCCTCGTGGAGTGGAGGTCGTCCAGGTTTCGCCGAAATGGGTTCGTCTAGTCCTGGAATCCGTAGCCGAGCGGACAGTACGGGTTGCAGCCCGCGTGGAGGGGAATCCGGCCGCCGGGTACTATCTTAAGCGGGCATCGGCGCACCCTGATCGTGTCCGATTGGTCGGACCGAGGAGTGAGGTGAATCGCCTGGAGAAGGTCTATACCTCAACGATCAGTATTGAAGGGCGATCTCATGACTTTGGCGCCATGACCTCTCTTGAACCTGTGGGAAAGTTAATCAAAGTGGAAGGACCGGCCCTCGTCCAGGTCTCAGTGGAGATCAGGATGAATCCCAAGCCCTCGTCTTTGTAAGGCGACTGCAGGGACTGGGCGCATCGAGGAGAAAGGAGCGAGTCGTGCGACAACTGTTCGGTACTGACGGGATTCGCGGCGTGGCGAACAGGGAGCCGATGACCCCGGAGACCATGGTGAAAGTGGGTCGTGCGGCTGCGCACCTTCTGAGGGGAGCGACGGAACGGCCCACGATTGTCATCGGGAAGGATACGCGGCTGACCGGCTATATGCTGGAAACGGCGCTGACCGCCGGCATCACCTCGATGGGTGTGGATGTATTGTTGGTTGGTCCGCTCCCTACGCCGGGGATCGCGTTTATCACCCGAAGCCTTCGAGCCGATGCGGGGGTGGTCATCTCGGCTTCCCATAACCCCTACGAGGATAACGGTATTAAGTTTTTCTCTCATGAGGGCCTGAAGCTGCCGGATGCGATGGAGCAGCGGATCGAGGAGTTGATCCGCAACGGAGAGATCGACGGGATCAGGACCGCCCCCAGCGAGATCGGCAAAGCCTACCGTGTGGGTGATGCGGTCGGCCGCTACATCGAATTCGCGAAAAACACCCTCCCCAAGGGTATGACGCTGAAAGGGATGCGGGTGGTGGTCGATTGCGCCAACGGCGCAGCCTACAAGGTGTCGCCGGCAGTCCTCAGGGAGTTGAACGCCGAGGTAGTATCGCTGAACGTCGAGCCCGACGGCACCAATATCAATAAAGGGTGCGGCTCGTTGCATCCGGAAGAGATGCGACGGGCGGTAGTGCAACATAAGGCGCATGTCGGATTTGCCCATGACGGGGACGCGGACCGGGTTGTGTTTGTGGACGAACGGGGTGAGCTGATGGATGGCGATCATATCCTCGCCCTCTGCGCCCTCGACCTGAAGCGAGAAGGCCGTCTGCGCGAAGACACGATTGTCGCAACTGTGATGAGCAATATCGGCTTGGATCTCGCGATGCAGGAGACGGGAATCAAGGTCGTTCGAACCGCGGTAGGCGATCGGTACGTGCTGGAGGAGATGTTGGCGAAGCGATACATGCTGGGTGGTGAACAGTCCGGGCATATCATCTTCCTGGAACATCATACCACCGGCGACGGGCTCGTGACCGCCCTGCAGGTGCTGGCAACTATGCAGCGGTGTGGGAAGCCGCTTTCGAAACTCAAGGCATGTATGACCTCGTACCCCCAAGTATTGATCAATGCGCCGGTCAGACGTAGAGCTGTCATTGAGGAGCTTCCACGGGTGCAGGAGGCGATTCGATCGGCGGAAGCGGGTATGGGAGGCAGAGGACGGATCCTGGTTCGCCTGTCCGGTACCGAGCCGGTCGCCCGCGTTATGGTAGAGGGTGAGGAGTCGGCGAAGATCGAGCGGCTGGCCCGAGAGATCGCGCTGGTGATCGAGAAAGAGCTGGGCTAAAACCGTCTATTGGTTTATTTGGTCTATTCGGTCTGTTTGGTTGGACCAGACGACCAGATAGACCAGATAGACCTGCGACAGCGAACGGAGTGAGCCATGCTTGGGTTATGTGTGAACGTCGATCATATCGCGACGATCAGACAGTCAAGACGGGGAGTGGAGCCTGATCCGGTACAGGCGGCGCTGCTCGCCGAATTGGCCGGCGCATCCGGAATCACCGTGCACCTGCGCGAGGACCGGCGACATATCCAGGATCGGGATGTTGAACTCCTCCGGCGGCTGGTCAAGACGAAGCTGAACCTGGAGATGGCCGTTATGGAAGAGATGCTCCAGATCGCTCTGGCGCTGAAGCCGGAGATGGCGACGCTCGTCCCGGAACGACGTGAGGAGCTGACGACTGAAGGGGGACTGGACGTTCACGGACGCGTCGACGAGGTGAGTCTGGCCGTAGGCCGCTTGCGTGAGGGCGGCATCGCGGTCAGTCTCTTCATCGACCCGGAACACCACCAGGTAGCGGCTGCTGCGCGCGCCGGTGCCGACTTCGTCGAGCTTCATACCGGATCGTATGCGGAGGCAAAGGGTCGTAAGGCCCAGGAGGCCGAATTAACCCGTCTCATTCAGTCGGTGACAGCGGGAAGGGAGTTGGGTCTTCGGATTAATGCCGGGCATGGCCTGGATTATCGCAATGTCGGGTCGATCGCAGCGATCCCGGAGGTGGAGGAGTTGAGCATCGGGCACAGTATTATCGCGAGAGCGGTTCTTGTGGGTCTGGAGCGGGCGATCCGCGAGATGATCGCGGCAATGGACGTAGGGTCTAGGGGCCAGGGTATAGGGTCTAGGGTCTAGGGTAGAGGGAAAAGCCACGGCCTTCCTAAACCCTAAACCCTGTACCCTGAACCCTGTCCTCATGTGGGTGCGGGATGGTGATCGGGATCGGAATTGACCTGGTTCAGATCAGTCGATTTGAGCAGGCCGCCACACGTCACGGCGCCCGTCTGCTGAATCGCCTTTTTACCGCGGCGGAACAGGCGCGCTTGAGACGCTATCGGTCGCCCGGGCGTCACCTCGCGGCCCGTTTTGCGGCGAAGGAGGCCGCCTTTAAGGCGCTTCGTACAGGATGGGGGCAGGGGGTGGTGTGGCAGGATGTGGAG
>DATMXF010000127.1:0-5186 GCA_035561835.1 Patescibacteria group bacterium | reverse complement strand
TACTACGTCCACGGCTTTGACGAGATTCTTCGAAGACTCGGGTTGATCGAGTTCACGATCTCAGGGAACAAACTGGCGGGACGCTGCCGGAGGTATCTTCAGGATCATGGCCTCCCCATCGACTACCAGGGAAGGAATCGGTCCTATGACCTGGTGGTTACCTGCTCGGACGTGTACCTTCAGAAGAACATTCGAGACAACAGGATCGTACTGGTTCAGGAAGGGATTACGGACCCGGAATCCATGATGTTCCATCTCGTCAAGCGCCTCCGATTCTTTCCTCTCTGGTGGGCGGGTACTTCGATGACGGGTCTCAGCGATGCCTACCAGGCGTTCTGCGTCGCAAGCGAGGGATATCGCGATTTCTTCATCCGAAAAGGCGTGCGCCCCGAGAAGATCGTCGTTACGGGAATACCCAATTTCGATGACTGCCGGCGATACTGCAGCAACGATTTTCCCCACAGGAACTATGTGCTGGCCTGTACGTCGCCGCTAAGGGAGATGTTCGGGAGCGAGGACCGCAAGGCCTTCATCCGAAAAGCTGTTGAGATCGCCGGCCGCCGGCCCCTTATCTTCAAGCTTCACCCGAATGAAAATGTTGAGCGCGCCACCCGGGAAATCCGTCGGCATGCGCCGGGAGCCATGGTGTTCACGACCGGGAGCGCGGAAGAAATGATCGCGAGCTGCGATGTCCTGATCACTCGATTTTCGTCGACTGCCTTCGTCGGCCTTGCGCTTGGTAAGGAAACCTACTCGGACTTCGACATGGACGAATTGCGCCGGCTGATGCCGGTTCAGAATGGCTCGGCGGCCTTCAACATCGCGAATGTCTGCCGCCGCCTTCTCGAATCGGCTCCGATCGGGCGTCCCGTTGCTCTTGGCGCTGTTCCAGGGGATGGTTCTCACGGCTAATCCGGACCTCGTGAAAATGTCATCTGAAGCCCTCACGACCGGTGCGCCCCAGAGATAACTGTTGCCTCCCGATGCGGTGAGATGAGAGAACGTGACGTATGGGTGTGGCGCCGGCTCGCCTGTCGCCCTGGGTGCGTCAGGCCCTCGGGAACCTGCGGGTCGGGCGGAGGGAACATGACGCGCCGCAGGGATGATTGTCAATCGATATGAGTACGAACGGTCTGCGCGATGACACGCGCCGCGTGGTCGTGACCGGTATGGGTGTTGTGACCCCCATCGGTGAGACCCCTGCCGCGTTCAGCGCTTCGCTCCGGGCGGGCCGCTCCGGTATCACGCGCTGGAAGCGCATGGACGAGCGGACCCTGTCCAAAATCGGCGGCGACATGTGTGACTTCGACCTAGGCGCGCACTTCGAGCGAGTCGGGGCGAGATATCCCCCTGACCTGATCGAACGCGCGCACAAGGTCTTGCGCGCCACGCCCCTAACCGGGCGACTCGATTGCGCCGCGGCCTTGCAGGCCTATATCGACGCCGGCCTGCATGATGCCGGGCTTGATCCCGAGCGCGTGGGGCACGTAGCAGGCGGCAACAACCTGAACAACAACTACTTCGTACAGAATGTGCGGGCGTTCGACCAAGACCCCGAGTCCATCGATCCTTTCTTGGGACTGGTGCTCTGGGACACCGACGTGCTTGGCAAGGTCGGGGAACTATTGACCGTCAAGGGCCCCAACTACATGGTCGGCAATGCCTGTGCGAGCGGCAACGTGGCGCTCCTGTGCGCGATCGACCTGCTGCGCGCGGGCCGCACGGACGCCGTGGTGGTCTCGGCCGCCACGCAGGAGTTGGATCCGGTCGCGCTGCAGGGTTGGGCGCTGATGGATGCACTCGTGTGGCGGTCCTTCGGTGACGACCCGACCCGTGCCAGCCGTCCCTTCGACGCACGGCGCGAGGGGTTCGTGCCCGGCGAGGGCGCCGGAGCGGTCATCCTGGAGACCCTCGCCGGCGCGCGTGCGCGCGGCGCGCGGATCCATGCCGAACTCCTGGGCGGTGTGTCGACCTGTGACGCCACGCGGCTGCCGAAGCCGGTCGTGGAAGGTCAGGTGCGGGTCATACGGGGCGCGTTGCGCGATGCGGGCATCACGCCGGAGCAGGTTAACTACATCAATGCCCATGCCACTTCAACGGTCGTCGGAGATGGCGTCGAGGTCGAGGCGATCACGCAGGTCTTCGGCGATCATGCCTACCGCATCCCGATCAATGCGACCAAGTCTATGCTCGGGCACTGCTTGACGGCGGCATGTCTCGTCGAGTTGGTGGCCGTGCTCGTGCAGATGGAGGACGGGTACCTGCACCCAACCATCAACCTCGACGAGCCGGAGCTGGGATTTGACCTGGACTTCGTGCCCCATGTGGCACGCCCGTACGACATCGAGGTCGCGATTTCGAATTCGTTTGGGTTCGGCGGGCTCAACGCCTGCGTGGTCGTGGGCCGGGCCCCATGAGCATCGGCCGTGGGGGGCTGGCACGATGATTCTCAATATCGGAGACAAGAAAACCAAGCTGCTTTTGTCGTTGGCCAAAACCCCCTTGCCTTTTTATCCGTACTACAAGTATCATCTTCCGCTGCCATCCGTGCTGATGATCGAAAATACGAATCACTGCAACGCAGAGTGTGTCATGTGCCCTCGCGACACGCTATCAAGAAAACGCGGTTTCATGGACTTTGGATTATTCGAGAAGATCATGAAAGAAGTGTCCAGCGTGAGGGGCAAACCCGTCACGCATTTGCACGGGTTTGGCGAGCCGCTGTTGGATAAATTGTTAGCCGAGAGAATCCAGTTCGCAAAGACTTGCGGAATAAAGCGTACCTATATCGTGACGAACGCTTCATTACTTTTTCCTGAGATATCGAGGAAGATCATCAGCGCGGGATTGGACAAGATGAAGATCAGTATTTATGGAACCGACGAAGAATCGTATAACAACACCATGAAAAGGTTGAATTTCAAGGTTACGCTCCAGAATATTAAGGATTTTTTGAGGATTCGGAAAGAAATGAAGAGGGAAAACCCGCGGTTGATACTTCAATATCTTCCCAACGAAACAAACAATGCCAAGACTGCGGAGTTTAGATCTCTGTGGAGCCCTTTAATTGATCCACATGTTGGTGATTGTTTGAATGTCAGCTCTTTGCATAACTATGGAGGCGGGCGAGCTTACAACCGCCTGGGGAAGGAGATCGTGTCTGTCTGTTATTTCCCTTGGACATCCATGTCAGTGCTCTGGGATGGCAGTGTCGTTACCTGTTGTATGGATTCTAATGGTGTTCAGGTGTTGGGAGATCTCAACTCCCAGAGTGTTCAGGAAGTGTGGAATGGACCGGTGCTGTCCGGGGTTAGAAACAACTTTAGAAAGCTCGACTACAGTAAGTATCCGGTCTGTCTCTCCTGCGATTGGGTACGTAGGCGCTAGAATGGCACCGGCTCAATCAGCCGAGCTCGGCGAGCGTGACGCGCCACTGGTCCACTATCGTAGCTTCCGGTATCGGGCTGCCTCCCGGGACCGCGGTTCGCTTCGCAACACAGGAGGAGGAAAAATGGGTCTATATCGGGAATCGCGGGTACGGTCATACGTGAAATCGAGGAAGAGAGCCGTCATGCCTGTCTTGCTCTCTGTGGTCGTCTCCCTGCTCGCGGGCGGAGCGTTATCTTCGGCCGGCGCCGTCCCGGCCGCGCCGGACGACGCCTACATCACCGGGTATGCCGCCGCCGTGCTGGAGCGCGAGTTCAAGCTCAGCGGGCGCTCGTTGTCGGTTCAGAACGGCGTGCTGACGCTGAGCGCGGAGGAACTGGCCGGAGTCGACCGGGCTCAGGTCGTAGCGGCGCTGTCCGACATTCGGGGTGTGATGCGGGTCGAGGTCCTGGAACCCGGGCCCTCGCTAGATGCCGCCGCCTCGGCGCCTGCGGTGAAGAGCCTGCCCACGGGGATTTTGCCCACGGGCCATCTCTTCAAGCCGCTCCTGGCGGATCCGCGATGGCCGCACTTCTCGGCCGCCTATCGCTACGCCACCAAGCAGCGGGATGTGCGGAACGTAGCGGCGGTCAGCTTCGGCGAGACGATTCCGCTGGTCAGGGGCAATGCCCTGGTCGGCCAGTGGGAGTTCGGCATCCAGGCAGGCGTCTTCGCTGTGTTCGACCTCGACGCCGGGTCCAAGGACCTCATCAACGCGGACTATCTCGCTGCGGTGTTCGGCGGCTACCGCCAGGGGGCTTTCTCCGCGCTCGGGCGTGTATTCCACCAGAGCTCGCACCTCGGTGACGAGCTGCTCCTGCGGGACACGCGGCTTCACCGGATCAACCTGAGCTACGAGAGCGTGGACCTGAAGCTCTCCTACGACCTCCCCCTGGGCCTGCGCGTCTATGGCGGCGGCGGGTACCTCTTCGATCGGGATCCGTCGAGCCTCAAGCACTGGTCGGCCCAGGCCGGAGCGGAGTTCCACAGCCCGTGGACGCTGTGGGGTGAGGCCATCCGCCCCATCGCGGGCCTCGATCTGCAGAGCCGGGAGACGAACAACTGGGACGTGGACGTGTCCCTGCGCGCCGGCCTCCAGTTCGAGAATGTGCAGGTGCTGGGACGCAACCTGCAACTGCTGGGGGAGTACTTTCGCGGCAACTCGTCCGACGGGCAGTTCTACGCGCGCGAGGTAGAGTTCGTGGGCTTCGGGGTCCGCTTCCACTTTTGAGCGGCCCAGCCGCGCGAGCCCTATCGCGTCCGCAGTGTGATCAGGTCCCGCGCCCGGGGATAGTTGGGTCGGCAACTTAACGAAGTCCCGTGAAGAGCGAGCGGTGGCCGGGAATTCTGCAAACGGCGAGCCACAGAACTTTGTCGATCGGAAATCAAGTGTGATCTCAGATCGGAGCCGGATCAGACGGGAGGGTGGCTCAATTGATCGACCAAGCGAGGCTCGGTTGGAAGCGCAGATTCGGAGGTTCGCCGCTGAGGATTGCTTTTCCCGTGGAGATACGGCGAAACGATGAAATGGACTAATACCAGCGCCCCATAGAGGCGAAATGTCGATCCATGACGACCGAATCTGAACACGCAATCGAAGTCGAGAACCTGACGAAGCGTTACGGGGATTTGCTGGCGGTCAACGACATATCGTTCAACGTCAGGAACGGCGAAGTATTCGCGTTCCTGGGCCCGAACGGCGCCGGTAAGACCACTACCGTCGAGATCATCGAGACAATCCGCACGCCCACGTCGGGAAA
>DATMXF010000126.1:0-5825 GCA_035561835.1 Patescibacteria group bacterium | reverse complement strand
AGATCTACCGCAAGACGGCGTATGAATGCGGAGCCGACGCCTTTCTGACCAAGAAGACCGTGGGAGTCCAGATCCTTCCCACGATTGTGGGCTTCTGGTTTCCTCCGTCAGTAGACTCCGGCCTTTCCGCGTTTCTACCGGTACCTACCTGGCCTGGAATCAACGCGTGACCTGCTGCTCCATTCCCCCGGTAAGCAGCGCCCAATAGCTCGACAGCATGCATGACCCAGATCAAATCCACGGCAATCATGGCTCAGGCCCTTGACACGACAGCCAGGATTGCCCGCGACATCGATCTGAACACCGTGAGGGCTTCAGACTGCGAGGACATTCTGAGGACTTTTGACTGACTAGGCTAATCAATAGTTCGGCGGCGAGAATATCATGTCTCCTATTTAAAGAACGTCATCAAGTCGTTAATTGGAGTTCGAGATGAAGATCACAATATTTGTGGTAATAGTATTAACCTGGAGTATCTCAGCCTTGGCCGATGATAGCAGTTTCAGCACAAACCTGTTTTCTAAATTCCAGACCAAGGGGTGTACAACTTGCCATGACTTCTTCGAAAAGGAGCGCGGCGGGATCGCCTTCAACAGCCATATGGGACGTACTCCGGACATGTGTGTGTTTTGCCATACGCAGGAGATAACCGGGTTCAAGCATGCAGATGAGTGGTTCGCACAACCGGGTCTCTACACTTCAGGGATGGATTCACAGCAAACTTGCGAGGCCATAAAAACAGCGCTTCACGCAAAGTTCAAAAACAAAGCAATGGTAGCAAGACAGTTGGAGATTCACCTCTTCGAAGACCCTCGCGTTCTGTGGGGTATCGAAGGTGCCAGTTCCAATAGCGGCATGCTGCCCGGCGGCAAAAAAGAAGAACAGTTGGTGAAAGAAGGCTTGACGAAATGGAAGGATCAAGTCAGGGCATGGATACAGGGTGGTATGAAGTGCCAATAGAGAACATGGCAAGCAGAAGTGTCAGGTTTATGATTGACATATCTACAGAGGACAGCTGAACACTCACCCCAGCGGACGCGCAAAAAACCGCGCGCCGCTGATTTCAGCGTTCGGTCTAAACCTCTTGGCATCTGGCATCCGTCGTGCGTAGGCTCCCGACATGGTAACTGTGGCATTGAACTACCTCGCGGCAAGCCGTAGGGAATAAACCCCCTGTAGATTCAACTCGGGGTTGCGCCCGTCCGAATCGACCTGTTGAGGCTGCCGGCGGCCCATGAGCCTTCGAGATTTTGAACATCGACTGAAGAGAGAATCGGAAGATGATCGTCTTGCATGCCGGAGTCTATGATGGCCGAGTCCTTCTCTGGGGCGAAACGTCTGCACAATCGGAGGCTATTCGTCCCACTCGGCGGCGCGGCAGAAGGCCGGAGGTCTCCCACCCTCCATCTCTTCCCTATGATTCCGGGGCCAAGGGGCTATCGGTGGCCCTAAGGGAAGCGGGATTCAGTTTCCCAGCCGACAAAAAACGGATCGAGACCGTGATCGCCTGGATGCCCACCATGGACAATCAGCCGGTTGCGTCCAGCCCCTTGATCGCTGAGCCGCCAAAGTCCCGCGCCAAGCCCATCCTGACACCCTGGACGGTGACGGCGCTTCCCCTTTTTCCCGAACAGGCAGTCGAGGTTCTATGCGCCTGCGTGGGTAAGCAGACGCTGGCGCCGGGCATACGGTGTGTCGCCTGTTGCTTAGATGAGTGCAGGCATTGGCAATCACGGCATGCAGGACGTGTTCGCATGAGCACGCTCGAACACTTTCAGCCCAACACAGCCGTACTGCATCCCCGGACTTTTCGTGATATCCTACCCACCCAGATTGCTTCCTGGCATACCGTGACGATTTCAAACCCACATTCGTTCGGAAAGGAGAGCCGATGATGCGGACATGGATCGTAGTTTTGGGACTTGGCCTTCTGGCCGCTCAAGCGAGCGCCGAGGAGGCGTCCGTCCTTAAGACGCAGCAGGACAAAGTGAGTTACAGCATCGGAGTCGAGGCGGGAAGAAACTACAAGCGGATGGGGGTAGAGGTCGACGCGGATCTCCTGGTGAAGGGCTTGCGGGACGCCCTTTCGGACGAAAAGCTCCTCATGACCGATGAAGAGATCCGGGCCACCATGACCGCGCACCAGGCCGAGTTGCGACAGAAGCAGGCGCAGGCTACGCGGCTGGCGGCGGAGAACAACAAGAAGGCGGGGGAAGCTTTCCTGGCAGCCAACAAGACAAAGGAAGGCGTCGTCACCCTGCCGAGCGGGCTTCAGTACAAGATCCTTAAGGCGGGCAACGGCAAGACGCCAACGGAGACCGATACGGTAGAGTGTAACTACCGAGGTACGCTCATCGATGGGACTGAGTTTGACAGCTCCTATCGCCGCGGACAACCTGCGGCCTTCAAGGTCACCGGGGTTATCCCTGGTTGGAAAGAAGCCCTGAAGCTCATGCCGGTGGGATCCAAGTGGCAGCTCGTCATCCCCCATCAACTCGCGTACGGAGAGCGGGGAGTCGGCCGCGATATTGGGCCAAACGCGACCCTTATCTTTGAGGTGGAGCTCCTGACCATCAAGTGATCGGGGGCGATCCTCGCCCCCCGTCGGCGTTTCAGCCGGCTGACATCCTTTAATCTGTATCTTGTTCGTGAGGGAAAGGAATGGGTCCTGGCTGACGTGCGCCTCCCCTGGAAGCAGCGTACGACCTGTGTCTTCATCCCCGGTACGAGGCGTCCAAAAGCTCGACAGGGTGCATGACCCGGATCGAGAGCCCTCGCTCTCTCAGGCCCTTCTCGATCTGGAGGGAGCAACCAGGGTTGCCGCTGACGACAATATCGGCCCCCGTCTCTTTGATCCGATCGGTCTTCCGATCCAGCAACTGCTGAGCCGGTTCGGGATGCAACAGATTGTAAATCCCGGCGCTGCCGCAGCAGAAGTCGGACTCTTTCAGCTCAACGAACCGGAGACCGGGAATCGTCCGTAAGAGTCTCCGGGGTTCCTGTCGAATCTTCTGGCCATGGGCGAGGTGACAGGCATCATGATAGGTGACGGTCAGGTTCAACGGTTGGAGCTCACCGCATAGCGGGACCCCAGTCAGCAGCTCTGAGACATCCCGCACCTTCTTGCTGAAGGTTTCGGCCTTCCTGGCATAGGCTGGGTCCGTCCGGAACAGCTCCCAATACTCCTTCATAACCGAGCCGCACCCAGCCGCGTTAACGACGATGTAATCCACGTTGGCCAGCTCGAAACAATCGATCATCTGCCTCGCCTTTATCTTTCCCTGCTCTCGCTCCCCCTCATGAACCAGGAGCGAGCCACAGCAGTCTTGATCTTTCGGCACGATCACCTCGTAGCCGTTTTTGCTTAAGACCCGAACCGTGGCGGCATGTACATGGGAAAAGAAGAACCGTTGAACGCAGCCGAGCAGGAGCCCAACCCGCCCACGCCTCTGACCTTTGGCTGGTGTGACCTCAGCAAGCTCTCCGTGCAGGGAAGGCTTTATGATGTCGGGCAGGAGAGCCTCCATCTGGCCCAGACGGCCAAAGAAGCTCAAGAGCCCTGACGCCCTGATGAGCCGCTGCAGGCCGGACCGCTGATACACCCGAAGGAGGCTGGTGAGGGTCCGCAGGCGACCGATATCGGTAAAGGTATGCAGAATGACATCGCGGAAACGCCGCTCGACCGCGGGGTACTGATAGCGCCGTCCGACCTGGCCCCTGGCCGCCTCCATCAGGAAGCCAAACTTCACGCCCGAAGGGCAGGCCGTCTCGCAGGCCCGGCAGAGGAGGCAGAGGTCCATGTGCTTGACGAAGCTGTCAGAGGCGCCGATCTTCCCTTCCGAAGCAGTCCGTATGAGGTAGAGCCGTCCGCGCGGGCTATCCATCTCGTTGCCAAGGACGAGGTAGGTGGGACAGGTCGGCAGGCAGAACCCGCAGTGGACGCAGTCGAGAAAGAGTTCGGGATCAGGCGGATCGAGTTGGTCGAAGGCGCCGACGCCGATCTTCTCTTCCGGTTGGATTACCATCTGTTCAATGGCGCGTCCCTCTTGCGGTATGCGGCATGATGACAGCGTCTTCTCATCACCTTTTTGTCTCGCCGACGTAGGCTTCGTGCAGCTTCACCGGCTCGGCGCGAACCTTTCTCAGCCGTAAGTTAAGCAGTTCTACAACGATCGAGAACGCCATCGCAAAGTAGATGTACCCTTTGGGAATATGCTGATGGAGGCCCTCGACGATGAGGGTAAAGCCGATGAGCAGGAGAAAACTCAACGCCAGCATTTTGATGGTGGGATGGCGATCCACAAAACCGGCGATCAGCCCGGCGGAAACAATCATCACGCCTGCTGCGATGATGACGGCAGCGATCATGATCGCCAGTTGGTCAACCATGCCTACGGCGGTGATCACCGAATCGAGCGAGAAGATGATATCCAGCAGGAGTATCTGGACAATGACGCCGGCGAACGAGGGGCCGAGGCGGGCTGAGGCGTGTCCCTCGGCACCCTCTAGTTTTTGGTGAATCTCATGCGTACTCTTCCCCAGCAAAAACAGGCCGCCGAGAATGAGGATGATGTCGCGTCCGGATATCTCATACGTGAGCACCGAGAACAGCGGTTCGGTGAGGCCGATGATCCATGAGAGCGAAAGCAGAAGCAGGACGCGCGAGACGATTGCCAATCCCAGGCCAAGAGTGCGCGCCCGGCCCTGCTCATGAGCAGGAAGTTTTCCGGCCAGAATCGAAATAAAGATGACGTTGTCAACGCCGAGAACGAGTTCAAGAACGACGAGCGTGATAAAGGCAATCCATGCTTGAGGGTCAGCCAACCAATCCATATGCTGATTCTCCTGGCCGTCAGCGGACAGCTACGCAGGACCTCGCGGGTCCCGATCAGTGTACTCGCCCAAGCGATGGCGATAAGGTTAGCCGGTGAAAAACTCGGCCCCCGCTATCACTCTGCTTGATTGTCGCCAATATAGTCTCACGTTCTAATGGGGTCAAGGATTCATGCGGCGCCATCTTTGCTGTAGCGCTTTTGCTCCGCCCACCCTATACTAAGGGTCAATTGTAAGCGGTCCTCATTTCGTCACCATTGAACAGATTCCGGATTCCACATTACTTGACACTTGGAGTGTGGCATCTGGAACTTTGAACATAGAACGTAGAACGAGGCTTTGGACTATGAATCAGGTTGTCGCTCCACCGCTTGTCGGCTTGACCGGCCTTACCGTGGTCTCCTTTGAGAGTCGCCTGGCTGCTCCGATGGCCGACCTGATCAGCCGTCAAGGGGGCGTACCCGTCTCCGCGCCTGCGCTCCGCGAAATCCCCTGTGCGGGACATGCGGAGGCCATCGAGTTTGCACAGGCATTATTGGCCGGCCGCATCGATATGGTTGTATGGCTGACCGGCGTCGGCGCCCGCGCCTTGCTGACCGCTGTGGAAGGGACCGTGTCGCGGGCGGAGTTTCTGGCGGCCATGAGCCGAATCCCAACCATTGCCCTTGGTCCAAAACCCCAAGCGGTTCTACGGGAACTGGGCATCCCGATTACGCTGGCTGTTCCGGAACCGAACACCTGGCGCGAGATTCTGACGGCGATCGACAGCGCGGCCATCCCTTTGCTCGGCCGGCGGGTGGCGGTCCAGGAATACGGGCGCAGCAACCCAGAGTTGGTTGCGGGACTGCAGACGCGGGGCGCCAGTGTCCTGCGGGTCCCGGTCTACCAGTGGGCGTTACCTGAGGATTGTGGCCCTTTGCGGCAGGCGATCAAGGCCATTGTCAATCAGCAGGTCGATCTGGTCCTGTTTACGACCGCTGTGCAGGCAGATC